>CAYXTC010000001.1:0-46043 GCA_964468405.1 uncultured Candidatus Saccharibacteria bacterium
AACTCCCGACCTCGTGTATGCCATACACGCGCTCTGCCAGCTGAGCTATGGGCCCAAAAAGAGGAAGGATACATTTTACCTTATCCTTCCTGATCTGCTGTTTTAAGGAGAAGATCCGTTAGTTTATCAGTCAGAACCTTTTCGTTCTCTGAAGTGTCCAGCCGGACAACCTCGCCGATCTTTACTTCTATCCGCTCTCTGAAGTTAGGCCAGCTGAACAGCCTTTCCCGGGTTCCTGGCATAAACCTGTCTGTCCCTTCCACCCAAATAGGAAGAACATCAGGATTATACTTTTTCAAAAGCCAGATGGCCCCTCTCCGCAGAGTTCTTATTCTCTTGCCTGTCTTGCTGTAAGTAAAATCACTGCCCTTAAAGGTTCTTCCGCCCTCTGGATAATAGATTATTATCCTGTGAGAGTTAAATACCCCCTTTATCTTGTTCGAAGAACTAACAGAAAGTCCTGTTTCCCTATCAACTGAAATGAGAACAGGCCTCATCCAGAAAAAGTACCAAGGCTCATAAAAATTCCTCTTATCGGGCACGCTAAAAGGTGCACACCTAAAAGGATGAAAAAGATAGTACTTAAAGAAGAGAATAGGAATTAAAAAAGTCTCAAAGATAGCCGGATGATTAGAGATCACCAGTAAACCGTTATCGGGCCTGGGAATTCTTTCTTCGCCCCGCACCTTTATAATCCCGAGGGCGCGGGCAACCAGAAGCAGAATTCCCATAAAAACTCCTGCAGGATAAGTAAACAAAACAAACACAATCTTCTCTTTTCTCGTCATGTCTTTCTCCTTTTAAAAGAACTTTTCTTAAATATACTTCATTTTTCGGATAATTTCAAGAAAAAAGGCTAGATATTCATTATCTAGCCTTAGTCTTTGTTAGTATTAGACTTGCTCCACATTAACGAGCATCAGGATCGTAAACCTGAAGTTAGCCTCCAGGGCCTGCTCTCTTGTGTATTCTGTCCCGCTTGCCAGGGGTGGCAGGTTTCCGACCTGGAAGACAACAAGAGAATCTCCCTTTTCAAGCGCAAATTTGGGAGGGTTTTCCTGGGTTCGGATCTCAATCTCAAACAGCGTCTTTATGACATCCAAGACAGCCTCGTAGTGTCGTCCAAAAGAAAAAGTGACTCCGTTCCCTTTAGTAAATTCTCGTGCTTCCACAGGAGTTAAGTCTTTTTTTCTCAGAGTTAACTCTCCGGCTGGAAGCATACTGCTCGCTAGCTTGGGGGCAAAATATTTCATTCCTTCTCCCTTCTGTTTGGTTTTGAAGGTTCTCGGTTCTATTATTATATCTTCCTTTTTTGAGTTTGTCAACAGAATTCCTTTATCTTTGATAAGACTTTATCATTTTTTTAGAATTTCTTTTTTTTCAATCCTCCTCTCCCAAAAACTATTTTTACGATAAGGATTGATATAGACACCTTTAGAGAAATTAATTTCTTTTTGAAATTTTAAAAGGTTAAGTTTTTTAGAAATAACAACTTCTCCGCACTTATTGTTAATATAACTATTTATTCCGAAATCTTTTAACAATCTTTGCATTAGTCGCAGAATTGTTAAATCGCGTTGGTAGCCCCTTACTCTTCGAATATTTTTATAAAGCCCCGCACTGCCTTCGTCATCAAAAAAAGCTCGAAGAAATATTTTCTTATGGTTAAAAGGAGCGTTCTTAATGTAGCTTCTAAGTTCTTTCCCCTTTCTTTTAATATAAAAAGCGAGGGTCGTGTTATGGTATCTTATTGCCTTGACACCAAAACCTCGTAAAGAGACTTTTGTAGTTAGGCTGAGGGTCTCTTCCATCCTCTTCCTTACTTCCTCAATCAAAATATCGTTCCTATTATAATATTCACAACTACCATACCCCACCCTTCCGTCAAAAATGAAGTGCGCAGTAAGAAAAACTAATTTCTGGGACCAGTTTCCTTTCCTAAATAAACTTCTATGTTTAAAAGACTCGATGCGCTCCTCTCGCCTTTTTCGGTTAAATCTATTGATTCGTCTAGTGTTCCGACGACTAGCTTGTTCCCGCATTCTTATCAATCTGTTCTGGGCGCCGGGAGAAAGAGTAAAATTTTTAATATAGCTCCAAACAGTAGTTTTTGGCATGCCCGTGGCTTTCATTATCTCTCCAAGAGTAAGTCCTTTTTTCCTTAACAGCCTGCATTTTCCTACCAGATTAGGATCTACTTTATTCATGGTGCCCCCACTAGGACTCGAACCTAGACTAATAGCTTAAAAGGCTACTACTCTGCCAATTGAGTTATGGGGGCCTTCTCTATTTCTCAAATTGTAGCACAAACTATAAAGAAATCAACTGCAGAAACAGTTGATCCACCTCCAAATTTAAGCAAAAATTACAAGCCCTGCTCTTTAAGTTCTTCTAATAACTCTTTCTGCTTTTTATTAACTTTTTCAGGTGTTGCTACTTTCAGCTTGATGTAGAGGCTTCCTCTTCCGTATCCTGAAAAGTGAGGAATCCCCTTCCCTGATATTCTAAACACTCTTCCCGAAGGAGTCCCTTTGGGAACCCTTAGTTCAATCTTTTTATCATCCAAACTGGTAATCTCTGTTTTGCCTCCCAAACAGGCCTTAGAGTAAGGAATTTCAGAAACAGTATAAAGATCATCTCCTTTTCTTTGGAAGCCAGGATGACTTTTCACCAAAACCCTAATATAAAGATCTCCGCGTCCTCCTCCTCTTTTGCCGGCCTCTCCTTTCTCCGGTATCTTGATTAACTGATTATTGTCCACTCCTGCCGGGATAAAGAAACTTATCTTCTCTTTTTCTTTTACTCTGCCTTCTCCTTTACAGACATTACAGGGATTTTCGGGAACCCTACCCTCTCCTTTGCACTCGGGGCATACAGACCACTGGGTGAAAGAACCCAAGAAACTTTTTTTAATTCTTTGGACCCTTCCTGTCCCCCTACAGGCATAACATTCTTTAACTTTGCTGCCCGGCTCCGCTCCTGAGCCCTGACATCTCTTACACTCGGTAAGTTTATTCAAAGTAATCTCTTTGTTAGCGCCTGTCAGCACTTCTTTTAGGGAAACCCAAATATCAACCCTGATATCTTTTCCTTTATTCAAATCCTGAGATTTCCCTTTTCCAAACCCGAATATTTCGCTGAAAATATCTCCCAGTCCTTCATCTCCAAAGTCAAAATTAATACCAGGCCCCTCTCCCTGGTTAAAATTAGACCAAAACCAGTTGGCGTCTCCCTGGCCGGGGGCGCCTCCTTGGTCAAAGGTCTGGCCAAAGCGGTCATACTGGGCTCTTTTTTGATCGTCAGAAAGCACCCGGTAGGCCTCATTTATCTCCTTAAAGGTTTTGGCATCTCCCCCTTTGTGCGGATGATGCTTGTGGGCCAACCGGTGAAATGCTTTCTTGATCTCTTCCTTGGAGGCGCTTTTAGAAACGCCTAAGATTTGGTAATAGTCTTTTGCCATAAGGATTTACTTCTCCTGGTAGTCCCCTTCTTCCGGCTTGTCGTCGTCTTTCTTGTCTTCTTTCTTCTCCTGAGACTCCTGGCTTGCCTTGTAAAGATCGGCTCCTGCCTTCTGAATTGCTTCGGAGAGCTCGGAGGTTTTATTCTTAATCTCCTCTATATTATCACCATCTTTTACTTTTTTCAATTCTTCTACTTTTCCTTCTATCTCTTTCTTTTTGTTTTCGTCTATTTTGTTTCCTACATCTCTAAGGGTCTTTTCTGTGGTATAAATCATAGTCTCTGCGGCATTGCGGGCTTCGATGGCTTGTTTTTTCTTTTTATCCTCTTCCGCGTGGGCTTCTGCTTCTTTCTTGACTTTTTCTATTTCTTCTTCTGACATCCCGATAGATCCTTCTATCTTAATTGACTGGCTTTTGCCCGAAGCCTTATCTTTGGCAGATACGTTTAAAATTCCGTTTTCGTCAATGTCAAAGGTTACTTCAACCTGAGGAGTTCCTCTGGGGGCTGGGGGAATGCCGTCCAGGATAAACTTGCCTAAACTCTTGTTGTCTTTAGCCATAGGCCTTTCTCCCTGCAAAACATGAACTTCCACTGAGGTCTGGCTGTCTGCTGCTGTAGAAAAGATTTGCTTTTTCTCTGTAGGATAGGTTGTATTCTTGGGGATAAGAACGGTGTTCACTCCTCCAAGTGTCTCTATGCCCAAAGAAAGAGGCGTTGCATCCAGCAAGAGCACTTCTTTGGCGTCTCCCTTGAGGATCGCTCCCTGGATGGCAGCCCCCACGGCTACTACCTCATCCGGGTTGATAGAGGTGTTCGGCTGTTTACCCTCGAATACCTTCTTTACAGACTCCTGGATAGCAGGCATTCTTGTCTGGCCTCCCACGAGAACGATTTCTTCGATATCTTTCGGTTCAAGATTGGCTTCTTTCAAGGTCTTTTTAACCAGGTCTGTAGCCTTGTCTATATATTCTGACACCTGATTTTCAAACTCAGATCTAGTTAGTTTATACTCCAAATGCTTAGGACCTGCAGAATCTGAGGTTATAAAGGGTAAGTTTATAGTTGTTTCTTGGGCAGTAGAAAGTTCAATTTTAGCTTTTTCTGCTGCTTCTTTGATTCTCTGAAGAGCTAACTGGTCCTGAGACAGATCAATGCCCTGATCTTTTTTGAACTTATCTACTAACCAGTCCATTATCTTTCTGTCGAAATCTTCACCCCCAAGATGGCTGTCACCCCCCACTCCGATTACTTGGACAGTGTCTGGATCTTTCTGCACATCAAGAATAGAAATGTCAAAAGTACCTCCTCCAAAGTCATAAACCAAAATCTGTTGGTTGTCTTTCTTGGTTAATCCATAAGCCAAAGCGGCAGCAGTAGGTTCGTTAAGAACCATTTTTACATCAAGTCCTGCTATTTCTCCTGCTACCCTTGTGGCTTTTCTCTGGGAGTCGTCAAAGTAGGCAGGGCAGGTAATAATTACTCCTTCGATTTTGTCGCTAAGGCGCTTTTCTGCGTCTCCTTTCATCTTCTGCAGTATCATGGCTGAGATCTCAGGAGGCTTATACCACTTATCCCCCATCTTTACTTCAATACCACCATCTTTTGCTTCTCTCATCTCGTAAGGAAGCACCTTTTTATCTTCTTTTACCTGAGAATCGGAGAATCTCCTTCCTATAAGACGCTTTATAGCAAAGATAGTGTTTTGGGGGTTGGTGATCTGCTGCCTTCTCGCCAGAACTCCCACCAGTCTTTCTCCGTTTTTGTTTACTGCTGTGACAGAAGGGGTTGTTCTGTTCCCCTCTTCGTTCTCAATGATTTTAGGTTCACCACTTTCCATTACAGCCATTGCTGAAAAGGTGGTACCTAAATCGATACCTAATATTTTTCCCATTTTTGATTGAATAGCCCGCAGATTTAATGCCAAAGAGGGCACTATCTGCGGCTTAAAAATTACTTCTTATTTTTTACTTTAATTTTTCTTCCTTTTTTCTCTTTTTCAACAGGCTTGGCCTTAGGCATTTTTACAGTAAGGACGCCGTTTTTGTAATCGGCCTCAGCCTTATCGTCTTTCACTTCTACGGGTAAAGGAGTTACTCTCCTGTAATATCCCTTGCTAAACTCTCTTTTGTAGTATCCTTTTTCTTCTGTCTTCTCTTCTTTCTCTGTCTTTGCTTCAATTTTTAAGACGTTGTCTTTAATTTCTATATCAACGTCTTCTGGTTTTATGCCGGGCAACTCTGCTTCTGCTATAACTTCGTTCTTGGTCTCGTAAACATTTATTTTAGGAGAGACTACTCCTGCTTCCGCAGGCTCTAGGGCCTCAAAGAAATTCTCAAGATCCCTAAATGGTCTCCATGGTACAAGAGGCATGTTAATTTGTTTAGCAATCAAGGCGACTGCTAAAGATTAATTAACTTCTATTGACCTTTATTTTGTAACTTTTACTTTAGCGGGTCTTATTACCTTATCCCTTATTCTATACCCTTTTTGCACTTCCCCCACCACAACTCCTGTTCCTTTGTCTTTGTCCTCTGTCATCTCTACTGCTTCATGAAGGGCAGGGTCAAACTCTTCCCCTAGCGAATCTATCTTTTCAACACCCATTTTTTCAAAAAAGCCTTCGATCTGTTTTTTAACTCCCAAAATCCCCTTTATCCAGGTGTTTTCTCTGTCTTTATTCGGAATTTCTTTCTCTGCTAAATATATGTCGTCTAAAACGCCCATCAACTCTTTTATTATCTTCTCTCTTTCGTACTCTGCAATCTTTTCCATTCTTTGATCTTCCTCTTTTTTATAATTAAGAAAATCGGCTCTGGCTCTCTTCCATCCTTTTAAATACTCGTCTCTTTCTTTTTTATATTTTTCAATATTTTCTTTTTTCTTCATTAAAAGTCTTCAAATAGGGTTATTAAAGAATTCATTGTGCTGATATTCCTGTCATAGGGCATTCTATTGGGTCCTAAAACAGCAATCATGCCTTCTTCCTGATCCGGGAATCTGCCCTTGGTTATTATTAAACTAACGTCCTTGGAATTAAGCATTGATTCTTCTCTGCCGATATAAACGCTTACCTCGTTGGGTAGATCGGAAAGTTCTTCAAATTTCTTCTCAAGCGATTTCACCTCTTTTACAAAACTATCTCTGAAAGATTTCTCTTCAAATTCTGGAATCTGGAATATTTCTTCCCAGCCGTCCTCCCAAACAAGCCCCTTTTTCAAAAGGCAGGACATTACTAAATTGCACGAATTGTCGGCTAAGGTTTTCGTAATTAACTCTGCAAATCTAAAGATATCTTTTTCTGCCTCTCTCAATTCCTTTAAAGAAGGACAAGAGTTTCCGCGGGAGTCTTCCTCTAAAAAACTATCCACGAAGAAGCGATAGCCCTTGTTAGTTGGAACTCTCCCTGAAGAGGTATGGGGCTGCGTTAAATAACCTTCTTTTGTCAGTTTCTGCATCTCTCCCCTTACGGTGGCAGAGCATACATCAAGGTCGTATCTCTTCTGGAGATGCTTTGAACTGATGGGCTTGGCGGTGTTAATATAGTCTTTAATCAGCGTATTTAATAATTTTTCCTGCCTTTCGGTTAGATTCATATGGGTATTTTAGAAAATTAGCACTCTGGTGTCAAGAGTGATAACTCCCCAAGAATAGGTTTTTTAATTTTTCTATTATTTGGTAGAATATATTAATGAACAAAAAGGCGCTAATAATTCTCTTGGTTATTCTGGTTGTCGCGGGTGTTTTTAGGTTCTGGCAATTAGACAAGATCCCGCCCGGCCTCTACCCTGACGAAGCTATGAACGGAAACGATGCCCTGGACCTTCTTTACAAAGGAGACTTTCGTACTTTTTATCCAGAAAACAACGGAAGAGAAGGGCTTTTTGTATGGCTTTTGGCTCTTTCTTTCTGGATATTCGGGCCTTCTCTGTGGAGCATAAAGGTGGTCTCAGCTCTTGCCGGCACTCTGACTGTATTGGGAACCTTTCTTCTTACTAAAGAAATATTCAGGCTTATTAAAAAGAGTAAAGAGCAGATAATAAAGATTGCTCTTTTCGCCTCTTTCTTAACAGCGATCTCTTTTTGGCACGTTAACTTCTCCAGAATAAATTTCAGGGCTATTCTCATCCCCCTTGTTCTAACCTTTGGATTTTATCTTTTATTCCGCGCCCTTAACAAAGGAGGACTGAATCTCAAAAACCTCGTTACCGTTGGATCTTCAGGAATTATCTTCGGGCTGGGATTTTATACCTATATCTCTTACAGATTTATAGTTCTTTTAGGCCCCCTAACCTTATTCCTCTTCTGGCTGACTGCTAAAAAGAAGAATTTCTTTAAATTGTCGCTTCTTCTCGTTGTTTTTATATTCTTAACCGCTTTGCCGTTGGGTGTCTATTTCTTGAAAAACCCGGGTGACTTCTTCGGAAGAGCCACTGGTGTTTCAGTGTTGTCTCACGAAACTCCTCTTTTAAAATTAGGAGAATCTGTAATCTCGCATTTGGGAATGTTTAACATAAGGGGAGATGGAAACTGGCGCCACAATTACTCAGAAGAGCCTCTTTTGTTGTGGCCCGTGGGCCTAATCTTTTTAATGGGGCTTTTCTTTTCTGTAAAAAACACGGTTTTGTTTATTAGGCAAAAAGAATATTCTTCTCTTGTTCCCTACTGCTTTTTAATATCTTGGTTTTTAATAATGCTCATTCCCGGTTTTTTAAGCGCCGAAGGCATCCCCCACTCCCTAAGAGTGATCGGCGCCATTCCTCCTATATATATCATGTCAGGAATAGGATTCTCCTGGCTACTAAAGAAAATGGGAAGCTTTAAACTTAACTTTAGATCAATTGCCCTTTATTTACCCATCGCGGTTTTCTTAATAGTTTTGACTTTTGCTCAGTTTGACAAATACTTCTTTGACTGGAGCAAAAGAGAAGAAGTAGAACACGCTTTCTCCAAAAAATATGTCTCTCTGGGAAGATATCTTAACTCTCTTCCTGAAAATTACGAGAAAACGGTTATAGTTAACGCCGGCGGCGTGCCCGTTCCCTATCCTGACGGCATTCCTATGCCGGCCCAAACACCGATATTTATAGAAAGGGCAGAAAATATTCAGACAAGGAGCAATTATATATTGCCAGATACAGCGGAAACAATTAAAATATCTAAAAGGCCCCTTGCTATAGTCTTAATGGATCCCAAAAAAGAACTTTTTGACAAACTTGTTCCCCGATTCCCAGAAGCAGAACAAATTAAAGACCAAGGTTTCTGGGTTTTAGAAATAAATAAATAAAATAATATGTCCAATCGCCTTACCTTTATAATCGCTTTTCTTTTACTGGTATTTGCTTTTACAATTTCACTCTTAGGAGTCAAGAATGATTCCTTAACCATGGATGAACTGGCTCATCTCCCTTCCGGCTACTCTTATTTAAGCCAGCAGGATATGAGGCTTAACCCGGAGCACCCGCCCCTTCTTAAGGATTTTTCAGCCGTGCCCCTCTTGTTTATGGACGAGATAAACTTCCCCGAAGACTCTTATGCCTGGCAGGAAAAAGTCAATGGCCAGTGGGATTTCGGAAACGAATTTCTTTATAAAAGCGGTAACCCCGCCAAAAAGATGGTTTTTTGGGGCAGAATTCCCATGCTTTTGGTTCTGATTGTTTTGGGGCTCTATCTCTTTCTCTGGACTAGAAAGATTTTCGGCAACAAGGCCTCTCTTTTGGCTCTTTTCCTGTTTTCTTTCTCTCCTACCTTCTTGGCTCACGGCCCCCTTGTTACTACAGACGTGGGAGCTGCGGCCGGAGCATTTGTGGCCACCTTTTATTTTGTTAAATATTTAAAAGAAAGCACTAAAAGGAATTTAGTTTTCGCAGGTATTGCTTTGGGAATCGCCCAACTCTTAAAATACTCTTTAATTCTTTTGTTTCCTTTCTTCGGAATCTTGCTTCTTGTCTGGAGCGCAATAAATTCTGCCCGTTTTAGAGAATTCCTTGTAGTGTTTGGGAAATATCTGATGCGCTTTATTCTAATCTTGGCGCTGGCTTTCGTTGTTATCTGGATTGTTTACATCTTCCATACTTACAACCTTCCTTCTGAGAAACAAGTAGCAGACAGCGAGGCTATTCTTTCCTCTTTCGGAAGCAGGGTTGCTGCTGATGCAGTTGTCTGGACGGCAGACAAACCAGTACTAAAAGGGATAGGCCACTATTTTCTTGGACTATTTATGGTACTCCAAAGGGCTTCCGGAGGGAATACAGGCTATTTCCTGGGCGAAGTAGATAGAATAGGATGGAAAGCCTACTTCCCCACAGTCTATCTTATTAAAGAAACAGTGGCTTTCCATATTCTAAGCATAATAGCCCTGCTTTATGCTGTTTATCTGACTAAAAAGCCCTTCTGGATAAATACCGGAAGAAGAATTTTCGCTTGGTTAAGAAATCATTTCGCAGAGTTTTCTCTGCTCCTCTTTATCGCTATCTACTGGACTACAAGCCTAGCAAGTAATCTAAATATTGGAGTAAGGCATCTCCTGCCAGTCTTTCCTCCGACAATGCTTTTGGTGAGTGGCATGATAGGAAAGGGTCTTTCGCCCCGCTACCGAAAGATTAAGATCTTCGCTCTGGCTTGGCTCCTAATCTGGCAGAGTTATTCTGTTGTCTCCGTCTACCCCCACTTCCTTGCTTACTTCAATGAGTTTGTCGGAGGGCCGGAAAGAGGACACAATTATGTCGTAGACTCCAACCTTGACTGGGGTCAAGACCTGGGAAGATTAGATGATTGGGTAAAAAGCGGCGGGATAGACAAAATATATCTTAACTACTTCGGCGGTGCCGATCCCGAATATTATCTTGGAGAAAAATATATCCCGTGGTCGGGGCAGAACGATCCCTCAGATCTTCCGGAGGACAGTTATCTTGCGGTTTCTGCCACCCTTCTTCAAGGAGGAATAGGGAGGCCGGGACCCGGCTTTCTAGAAGACCCTACCGGATATTACAACTGGCTCAATAAATATGAGCCAGTGGAAAGAATCGGCTATTCTATTTTTGTCTATTATATCGATTAGTCCCTGAGTTTATAGAAAACTCTCTCTTGAAATCTAAGGTCAACATATTCTAAGTCCTTTCTTTTGGTCTCCCCAACCTCTTCTTGGATGACCACAATTAGATTAGCCGCCTGGGTAGAGATGTTGCCCTCTGAATCAAAATAGGCCTCCCATCCCTCTTCTGTCTTTATGGTCACTTTAGGATAAGAAATCGAGAACTCCTTAATCTCAATCCCCCTATCTGATAATCCAGAACTTATCTCCAAAATATCTTTAAGAAGATTTTTCCCTACAGCCTCCGCCCCAAGAGGAACTTTTCTGCTCCCTTTAATAACGGGTTTTTTGCTTGCCTCGGTCTTCTCAAAAACAATACCCTCTGCATCTAGAAAAAACTTATCTTCCTGAAAAACCCAGGTAGCCACAGGGATCCTTTCTTCAATATTTACTCTAAGAGCGGAGGGGAGATCTCTCTTAATTACTACCTCAGAAATTAAAGGAAAAGAATTTCTTATTTCTTCGCGCGCTTGGTGAAAACCACCGAAGAAAATACTTTTTGAAGGAAAGAATAAGATGCTGGTTTCTATGTGTTTTTCCGTAATTTCTATTATCTCTTCTGAGGGAATCTTAAGGTTTCCTGCTACCTTAACTTCTTTTATCTGAAAAACGGGAGAAAAGACAAAAAAATAAAAAAGCCCGCCAGACAACGTAAGAACTAATAAAATAATCCAGAAAAGCCGGGATTTAAATATGGATTTTCTTTTCTTGGTTCTAAATGATTTTCTGTATCCTTGCTTTTTCTTTTTCATAAATTCCTTTTCTTTTTCCTTGCCGTCTCAAACAAACGAGTTAAATAATAACTAAAAGAAAGGGGGAGATCCTGGGTTTTTACATATTCTTCAATTCTTCCTCCAAACCCCATCTTAAAAAGGGTTATCCCAGCCCAAGGGTGGGAAGACCTGACCAAATCTTCTTTTTTCTTGATATCAGGTGCTATGCCCCAGAAGTTGTATCTCTGGCAACCCCTTAATTTAGCCTCTTTTATGGCTTCCCATTGGACTAAATAAGAGACGGGGATTTTTCTGTATTCAGACAGAGAGGCGCCGTGGTGGTAGAACCCAGCGTCTTGCCAATAAACCAATACTGCAGAAGAAACTATCTTTCCTTTGTACTCCCCTAGCAAGATGAGAACCTGATCGTCCTGAATAAAAGAATTAAACTGGTTTTTTAAGTAATCTAAAGAAAAGGGTACAAAGTTGTGCCTTCTGGCGGTTTCTTCATAAACCTCATTAAATCTGTTCAAATCATTAATGTCTTTGCTTTTAATTATATTAATATCCTTATCCCTCCCGCCTTTCCTAATTAAATATCTAGTGGTTTTTCTCATGCCTTTCGTTAAATCCTCTTCTGAGGGTGTAATATCTAATTCCCAGGTTACTTCGGGATGAATATGGATAGGGGCCCGCTTAAAGCCCCTTTCTTTAAAAAGGTCTCTGTTCCTCTGACTTCTTTCCCAAATCGGAGCTATCCTGATAAAGCCTGTTTGCAATCTTTTTAAATAAGGAATTAGGGTGTCAAAAACATCCTCTCTTAAGCCTTCTTCTTTAGTATTGGGTCCGTGGGGCAAAAACAAAAAGGTGCCTCTCTTGGCCTCAATCTTTATTGCCAGAGCAAGTGCGACCAACTCTTTGCTATAAACTCCGAGCCGCCATATTTTGTTCCCTTGTCTCTGCTGAAACTCGCCCCAATTCCAGGAGTTTAAAAAACTTTTGTTTTCGCATTCTGACAGAAAACTTTCCCAAGTCTCTTTATTTTTTATCTCTTTTATAGTCATTTTAGGACATTATATCACAGATAAACTGTATAAAAAAATCCCCCGGAAATCGAGGGATTTAAGATTATTTTTCTTTTATCGCCCTCCTAACTTGCACCAGGACGAAGATAAAAGAAGTAACGGCTAGAGCCTCAAAGAAAAAGGTCACAAATACCAAAGCGATCTGCCATATACGACTGGGTCGGGGATGAATGGTAAGCAAAGACCCTTTTCTTGACACCTCCCTGATGTCAGAAATCGGGATTCCCCATCTTCCTTTTTGTTGAGGGAAAATCTCTTTCTCTTCCGAGGCGTGGTGATAAACGCCCTTTTTGGCAAGAACCAGATAATCGAACCGCGCCTTAAGCGGTCGGGGAGAAACTGCATAAGTAACAACAGTTTCTTTTTTCTCCATTTCCGGCTTTAGGTCTTCGAGGTCCTTCTCGACTATCTCTCCTTCAACCCTTATGCCCGGGACGATCTTAGCCTCCGAAGGAGCATAAAAATCAATTTTGTGGGTTGAATACTCTTGCTCTCCGTTCTCTAGAAACCATCCGCCGAAGACAAGAAAACCAAAGAAAGATATGATCATTACGCAAACAGAAATACCGATCTTTTTTCCTTTTCCGTTCATTTCTTTGCTCCTAAGTTGGTTGTTAAGGTACTGTAATTCTGTCTATATTATAGCAAACTATACTTATTTTGTCAATACAAAACAAAAATCAGGCAGGACTTTGTACCCCCCACAGGACTTCTCTGGCTAGGCTTTTTTCCTTGCAAGACGGCACCACCAAAAGATATTGAGCATTAATAATGATTATCAATATACAACTGGGCTCCCTGAAGAGCAAAACTATCCGCCTTAGTCTGAGAATCAAATTCTTTAGGCCAGGCAAGGGGCGAGGGCTCTTCAACCCGGCTTTCGTACCTAGAAATTATAGTAGCTTGGGGTATCCACTTACCAGGCTCTTTCTCGTAAGAGCCGGCCTTGATTAAATACCCCCTGTAATTAAATTCCTGTGTCATATAAGAAATTAACAATTTTTATTGCATCTTTTCTTCTAATATTAATATGGGTGGGAAGATTGAACATAACTTTAGATAATTTTTCGGCATTGGGACACTCCCCTTCTCTGTATCCCATCTTGCCCAGCTGAGTATCATCTGGGGCGATAGGACTAGTATACCAATCCCCCAGTAGAATATTGTTATCCCAACTATTTTTTATAACCTCATGGGCCCGAGGGGTCTTCACTGTAAATCTTAAGAAAATATGATCTCTGTCTTTAGGAAAGCGAGGGAGATTCAGGGAAGAATTTTCCAGCATTTTATAATAAAGACTGGCTATCTTTTTTCTGTGGTTGTTGAACCTTTCCAGTTTTTGGAATTGTTTTAGAGCCAAAACGGCCAAGGCATTGGGCATTTTCTTAGGAAGATAACCAGGCTTTTTCCCCTTTTTCTCTTTCCAATGGACAGCCTTAGAAAGAATTCTAAGCCACTGAAAAAGAAGCAAAATCCCCCTACCGAGACTCAAAAATCCGTAGATAGGAAGAATAACATAATTAAAAAGAACAGGATGCATTAATTGCTGTATGATCCAACAGGAGGAGGGACTGCCCGCCTCTTCTTGGAATGACCTAACCCTGCGTGCCAGGTCATCGTCGTCTGTGACCACCATGCCTCCGTAAACTGAAGAGATAACCTTGTCCCGGGAAAAACTAAAAAAAGCAGCATTTCCGAACGTCCCCACCTTCCGACCCTTGTAGGAGGCACCAAGAGAATGAGCACAATCTTCTATTAAAATCAGATTATTTCTTTCTGCTATCTCCTGAATCTTTTCCATGTCAGCCGGTAAGCCAAAGGTATGCTGGACCACTAATACCCTGCTTTTCCCAGTGATCTTTCTTTTGATATCCTCGGGATCAATATTAAAAGTGTCTTCTTTGCTGTCTATAAACACGGGCTTCAGTCCCGCCCATAAAACAGGGTTGACTGCCGCATTACAGGTCGGAGCCTGAAGTAAAACCTCCTCTCCCCTCTTTAAATTTAAAGATTTCAGAATAGCCAGAAAAGAACTCCTCCCGCTGTTAAAAGATACGGCATATTTTTTCCTAAGATATTGAGAAATTCTCTGTTCTAATTCAAAGGAGGCCCTCCCTCTCTTCCATTTCCTCGGGGAAAAAACCAATTTAAGGGCTAGCCGAATATCTCCTTTTTCTGTATTAGGAGAAAGAGAAATTGATAATGTTTTAAGCATTAATTTTCTCTTTTGTTAGACTCTCCTTCAAATCGGCGGGAACCCTTCCTTCAAGCAATATAGTGTCTCCGGGGACCGCAACGATCTCCATCCTCCTTATTATCTCTTCTGTTTTATTAATGAAAACTACGTTTTCTTTTTCCAGGCCGCTTTCTTGGGCCCCTTCTTGAATTTCAGAAAAACGCTCTCTAGTTGTAATAATAGCAAAATCGCAGACCTCACCTATTTTCCTACCGATTTCTTTGTGAATATCTCTTGACCTCTTGCCTAATTCAATAAGGCAAGGCATGATAATTATTCTTTTCCGAGGACGAGTTTGAAGATAATCCAAATCACCCACTACTCCATGAGGATTGGCAGAGTAAGAGGCATTCAGGATATTCAACCCCCTGACCCCCGCCTGCATCTTCATAGAACCCTGATGCTCATTGATCTTTTTACAGGCCTGAGCAATTTCCTTCAAACCCATGCCCAGATAACGGGCCACCAAAACAGAGGCTAAAATATTGGGAATATTGTGTTTGCCTAAAAGATTAACTCTGAATTCTTCGGACTCGCCTTCTTTTGTAAAAACGGTGAAATACAGAAATTTCTTTTCTACACCCATGTCCTCTACCCAGATATCAGGGTTCTTTTTTCCTTTTGGCTTTTCCAGAGAATACATCTTTTTGGGCATATCTGTCATTTCATAAAGTTTAAGGCAGTGCTCGTTGTCTCCGTTAAAAACGGCAAGCCCGTCCCTAGGGAGTGATTCTATTAACTCGTATTTTGCTTTAATAGTTTTATCGATAGATCCAAAAAGGGAAAGGTGCTGCTCGTTTATGCCGGCCAGTATGCCAATCTGGGGCTGTACAATATTGGCCAGCAGCCTTATGCCTCCGACTCCATAGGTCCCCATTTCTGCCACAAAAACCTCGTGCTCTTTATTTAACTCTTCTAAAACAGACCGGGAAATTCCCATCTCACTGTTTTGGTGTTTTTCTGTCTTCAAAACCTTAAACTTATCAGATAAAAGACAGGCCAAAATTTCTTTAGTTGAGGTTTTCCCATAACTTCCAGTAATGCCCACTGTTTTGAGATCGGGAAACTTGCTCCTTTTGACCGTTGCTTTTTTAATAGTCCCTTTCCTGAAGAGGGCCACAAGGGGCTGGAACGTCAAAACAATTAAGGTGGCAAAGAGCGGCATCAAAGTGTTTGTTAAAAGCAGATAGAAAACAAAATCGTAAATGTTGCCGACAGTGCTCATAAAAAAGAGAATAACTATCTGTGCCACAGCCCCGGTTACTATAAGGATTATTGTTTTTTTAGTAAAAACTGGATATTTTGCCTTCTTTTGCCCTATTCTTAGGAAGGTATGCATAGTAAGCAAAAACAAAAAGGCAAAGATCGTCCATAGAATAAGGGGAGCAAAGAACTTCTGACTGGGGATGCTTTGGTTTTTTGAGAAAAACAAGATGCCTGCTAAGAACAGGATCTTTAAGAAAAAAGCCTGGTTAATAAAAAGGTTTTTTCCTTTTTCAGTACGGAAGTGGTCTAAAAAGCGCTTAATCTGGTATTCTTTCAGTTGCCACAAATAAAAGTAGAACAGGATAATTCTTGAAGAAACAATTATCCAAAAGACGGCTAAAAGAATTCTCATATTATCTTCTTAAAAAGTTAATGAATAACTCAACAAGCTCCTCCGGCTCTTCCAGGTGGGGGCTGTGGCCTCTTTTGGGAAGAACTTTTAGTTCGGAGTTTTTAATCTTTTTATTAAAAAAATGTGACTGCTTCACAGGAACCATTCTGTCTTTTTTGCCCCAAATAATCAAGGTCTTCGCTTTAATTTTTTTTAAATAAGGAGAAAGGTCTTCCTCAATGACCCTTCTAAAGGTTTCTTTCATGACCCCTTTGACCTTAACATAGTCTCTTCTCCTTAATAACAGATAAACGATCTTCCTTGATAAGTTCTTTAAACTATCTGAGAAAAAAAACCTTTTTCCTGTTTTTACTGCAAATTTAATAATTCTGTTTTTGGCGTCTGTTTTTCCAAGCACTCCGGCGGGTGAACATAAAATCATTTTGCTAACCTTTTTGGGTTTGGTAGCAGACATCTTTATTGCAATTCTTCCTCCAAAGGAATGCGCAATCAAATAGACATTTTTAATTTTTAGGTGATCCAAAAAAGCAATTGTCCATTTTAGGTAGTCTGAAACATTCCAGGGATCATCCGGAGAATCGCTTTTGCCAAAACCAGGCAGGTCCGGACAAATTGTTTTGTACCTTAGAGAAAGAACTTTCTGAACCTGCGTCCAAGAGTCAGAAGACCCTCCCCATCCGTGTAAAATTAAAAGCGGCTCTCCTTCCCCGCTAATTTTGTAATTTATCTGAAGATCGCCGATTTTCTCTTTTTTCTCTGTCATGGCCTTCTATTTTATGACCTTAAAGTTAAGGTATTTCTGAAGGACAAAAGGGACTTTAATGCTTCCGTCTTTTTGCTGATAATTTTCAATAATGGCGATTAAGGTTCTCCCTATGGCAAAAGCGGTCCCGTTAAGGGTATGAACAAATTTTGTTTTATTGTCTTTCTTATCCTTATACTTTATACCCAATCTTCTAGATTGAAAATCTGTACACAAAGAACATGAGTGGGTCTCTCGATATTTATTCTGGCCCGGCATCCAAGATTCAATATCATGAGTCATAGAGGAGGGTCTGGACAGGTCGCCGGTACAAAGTTGCATTACTCTATAGGGAATCTTCAATTCTTTCATTAGTTCCTCTCCCAGATTGAGTATTATCTTGTGTTCTTCCTTAGAATTATCTGGATGGGAGAAACTAAACATTTCCACCTTATCAAATTGATGAACCCTTAATATTCCTTTTGTATCTTTTCCGTAAGAACCTGCTTCTTCTCTAAAACAAGTAGAAAAACCAATATATCTTTTGGGAAGATCTTCCTCTTTAAAAACCTCGTCTTTGTGCATGGGGCCTATTGACTGTTCTGCAGTTCCTACCAAAAAAAGATTATCTTTATCCAAATAATATCTTTCCGCCAAATCTTCCTCTGTATCTATGTACCCCATACCCCACATCATTTCAGGCCTTATTAAAACAGGGGGGATAATGGGTTGGAAGCCTTCTTTGGAGACAAGATCAAAAGCAAGCCTAACTAGAGCAAACTCCATCTGGGCCAGTTCTCCTTTAAGATATCCGAACCTGCTTCCTGAAACCTTGGCAGCCCTTTTAATATCAATTAACCCCCCGTTTTCAGTTAAAGCAAGGTAGTCTTTGGGCTTAAAATTAAAATTAGGTTTTTTACCCTCTTCTCTTAAAACAACGTTGTCGCATTCCGCTTTCCCAACAGGTACCTCCGCCTGACAGAGATTAGGAATCTTAGAGGCCAGCTCGTTATATTCTTTTTCCTTGTCTCTCAGTTTATCATTAATAGCTTCTTCTTTATGGTCAATTTTCTGCATTTCCTTAATGATCTTCTTCTTCTCCTCTTCTTCTTTGATCTGGGGAATGTTCTTGGTTGCTTTATTCTTCTCTGCTCTCAGTTCTTCCACTTGCTGTAGAAGATTTCTCCTTTGTTTATCAATCTTTAAAAGGCGTCCAATATCAAGGTCTACTCCCCTCTTTTGGCAGTTTTCTTTTATTTTCTCCCTATTTTCTCTTATAAAATTAATGTCTAACATTTTATGACCTAGGTTTCATTGTGGGAAACAAAATGGCTTCTCTTAAAGAATGGGAGTCAGTCAATAGGGCTACTAGCCGGTCAATGCCCATCCCAAAACCTGCCGCCGGAGGCATACCGTACTCTAGGGCCTCAATAAAGTCTTTATCCATTCTCTGGGCCTCTTCAAACCCTTGTTTGAATATCTTTTCTTGCTCTCGAAATCTTTCTTTTTGAAGAGACGAATCATTGAGTTCGGAGAAGGCCTTTACTATTTCTATGCCTCCTGCAATTAACTGAAAACTTCCTGACTTCTTTGGGTCTTTATCTAGGGGCTTGGCTAGAGGAAAGGCAGAAGAGGGGTAATGGATTACAAAGGTGGGCTGGATTATCTTGGGCAGACATACTTTTTTATAGACCTCATCTGCTATTTCAAATTTGCCCCCTTTAGCCTCAAGATCCATCTCTTTTGCCTTTTTCTGGAGAACGTTCAAGTGAACTCCCTCCAAGTCTATGCCTGTGTGTTTTTTAAACAACTCAGAAAATTCAATCCTGGGCCAGGGTTTTTTGAAGTTAATAGTTTCCTCCCCGTATTTAATTTTTGTTTTTCCAAATAAGTTTTTTAATAAAGAAGAAAGCATTTCTTCTGTTAGTTTCATCAGATCTTTATAGTCAGCATAAGCCCAGTAAAATTCCAACATAGTAAAGTCGGGGTTATGAAACCTGTCTATGCCCTCGTTTCTGAAACACTTTCCGATCTCGTAAACTTTTTCAAACCCACCAACCAATAATCTTTTTAAATAAAGTTCGGGAGAAATTCTCAAATAAAGTTCAAGATTTAAGGCATTCAGACGAGTCTTAAAGGGTTTGGCAGAAGCCCCTCCGTAGACAGGCTGAAGTATTGGGGTTTCCACTTCTAAGAAATCTTTTTTCTCCAAGAATTGCCTTATCTCTTTTATTATATTAGACCTTACTTCAAACTTATCTTTTGTCTCTTCGTTAAATATTAGATCCAAATAACGCTTTCTGTACCTTTCCTCTACATCTTTTATGCCGTGCCATTTTTCAGGAAGGGGCAGCAAGGACTTGGCCAGCATTTTGTAATCTTGACATTCAAGGGTTTTTTCACCTCTTTTGGTCTTGATTAAAACACCCCTGAATTCCGCAAAGTCTCCTATGTCAAAGTTTTCTAGAAAGAAACCATATCCCTTTTCTCCTAAATTGTCTTTTCGAATCATCACCTGAATTTTAGCGGTTCCGTCTTTAATGTGTGAGAATGCCAGGGCGCCGTGTTGCCTCAGAGACATTATTCTCCCCGCCAATATTATTTCTTTTTCCGCCTTTGAAATCTTGGAAAATTTATCAAGCGCCTCCTGGCAGGTATGGGTTCTTTTATTTTTTAAGGGGTAAACCAAATGTCCGGCCGATTCAAGGGCCTTTTTCTTTTTCAACCTCCTTTTTTTAATCTCTTCAACGGTTCCCATATTAAACTATTTTACACTCTTTCGAGGGTAAGGTCAAAATTAAAAATAGGGCTGATAATCTTTAGAGATTTTAAATTTAACAGGGTTAACTCCGCCGATCTCTTTATTTCTTATCCTAACCTCTAGTAAAAGGCCTTCCATTGTTCTTTCTGAAAAATACTGATCAAATACAAAGTTTCCCAAACTATAGGCGATCCAGCCCCCTTTGTACTCCTCTATTGGCTGTATCACGTGGGGATGATGCCCTAAAACAAGGTCTGCACCGGCATCAATCGCCAAGCGGGAGAATCTCTTCTGGGTTTCATTGGGGAGACCTTTATACTCTTCTCCAAAATGAAAAGAAACAATTACTACGTCGCTATTTTGTTCCGCTCTTTCTATATCCTCTTCTATTGACTCATCAAGCCAATTGATACCAGATCTTTCCCCTTTTGAGGACCAGTAGGGAGACCCTTGATTATTATATGCCAGAAAACAGACTTCAGTATCCCCTACTCTTTTTACAACCCCCTGCCCTGACTCCTGTTCTGTAAAGCCGCCTCCGACATAGGAAATTCCTGATTCTCTAATCCTTTTAAAACTGTCCTCCATGGCCTCTCTTCCATAGTCAAATACGTGATTGTTGGCTACAGAGACTACATCAAACCCGGCATAAGAAAGCCCCTTTATCGCTTTAGGATCTGCCCTAAAAGAATAAATGCTTCCTATTTTTTCTCCTTTGTCTGAAATTACGCTTTCAAGGTTGCCAAAGAGAATATCTGCTCGTTTTAGATAAGAAGAGATTCTCAAAAAGGGAAATTTAAAGTTGCCTCGGGCTTTTTGCTCTACGCCTCGATTCAGCATAATGTCCCCTACTGCCATCACAACAATATCCCTGTTTCCTTTTTTAAAAGGCAGAGGTTGTTTTTCTTGAAAGAAATAGAAAGGAAGAAGCGCAAAAAAAGCCGCGCTGGAAAGCCCGACTATCAAGAATATAATAAGTCTTTTATTCATTGAGTAAGATATTCAACTAGATATTCTGCCACTATCTTGGCAGCATCGGGCTTGGATAAGTTTCTGGCCTTTTCCCCCATTTTCTCCATCTCCTTAGGTTTGGAGAATAAATACTCAAGACGCTCCATTAAAAAATGAGGGGTGAAATTAAGTTCTTCCATGACAATAGCTGCCCCATTTGCAGAATAGGCATAAGCGTTCTTTACTTGGTGGTCTTGAGCAGAGTTGGCTAAGGGAATCAAAATGCTGGGTTTGCCTACCGATGCAATCTCAAAGATGCTCCCCGCCCCGCTCCTGCTTACTATGATATCTGAGGCTTTATAAACATGGGGCAGCTCGTTCTCATTAAGAAACTCAACAGGGTGGTAGTATTTTCCCTGATCCTCTTTCATTATTACCTTAGCCTCTGCCGAAACCTGGGCAAAGTTAGTCCTGCCGGTCTGATGGATTATTTCAAACCTTTCCAGCAACCCGGGCAGGACAGCCAGAATAACGTTGTTCACTTTTTGAGCGCCCTGGGATCCTCCCATAATCAAAATTAAAGGCTTTTCTCCAGTAAGAGAAAACATCTCCCGGGCCTTTTTTTTGTCTCCATTATAAATCTCTTCTCTGATAGGATTTCCCACAGAGAGTATTTTTTCTGCAGGAAAATATCCTGTTTTTTCTACCGGAAAAGCAGTAAAAACCTCCATAGCCATTTTGCTTACGATCTTGTTTGCTAGGCCGGGAACTACGTCTGATTCGTGAAGAATAATCGGAGTAAGCAAAACCCAACCAGCTATTGCGCTGGGCACTGATCCGTAGCCCCCTTTACTGAAAATCAGGTCGGGAGAGATAACAAAGATATAGTAAAATGCCTGAAAAAAACCAACCGGCGCCTTAAAAACAAGATCTACAATATTTTTAAGAGAAAAATATCTTCTTAGTTTCCCGGCAAAAATCTGCTTTACTTCTATCCCTTCCTGGGCGAGCAAAGAAGCGGAAAACTCATCCTTGGGGCCTATATAATAGAATTTTATATTTTTTGCTTTGGGGTTTTCTTTGATTTTGCGGACAATGGCAATAATGGGAAAAACATGTCCAGCAGTTCCCCCGCCGGTAAAAAGAATATTCATAACACTCTATATTATATCACATTTTTAACTCTTGGAAACCTTCAAAACCAAGGATACAGCCACCAGTTCCACGAGTATATGGGAACCCCCTAAGGTAATAAAAGGAAGCGGGATTCCTGTTAGGGGCACCAACCGAATCATAGCCCCGATATTGATAAAGGCCTGAAGACAAATCCAGGTACCCACTCCCATTACAAGCAATTTGTTAAAGTTGTCTTTGTTCTTCCGGGCAATTACAAAAACACGCCAAAAGAATAGAATAAAGGCTGCGACAAGCAAAACAGAGCCCACGAAACCAACCTCTTCTGCAAAAACTGCGAATATGGAGTCTGACATAGCCTTGGGTAAAAACCCGTATTTTTGCTGAGAGGCTCCAAGGCCCACTCCAAAAATACCCCCAGAACCCACTGCGATAAGAGCCTGTTTAATATGATAACCAAGGCCCATGGGATCCTTTTTGGATCCCAGAAATATCGCTAAACGGCTTATCCGATAACCTGCGTATTTTATAAGTATTATTGTAGCGGCCGCCCCTGAAGAAAAGAAGATGGCAGAATGCCAAAGAGGAGTTTCAGAAAGAAAATAAACAACCAGGGCGCTTCCGAAAATTACTCCCCAGGTACTGAGATCTGACTGGATGCCTAAAGCAAGTGTTATGAGGCCCATTATTACTATAAAAGGAAGGAGGGTCGGCTTTTTCTGTTTAGAGCCGGTCCTGCTGGCCAGCCAGGCGGCAAGATAGATTATGGTGGTCAGTTTTAAAAATTCAGCGGGCTGTAAGGCAAAGAAGTGAAGATTAAGCCATCGGGCAGCACCACCTGCGCTAAAGCCAAGTCCGGGGATAAATACCAAAAACATTAACAACAGGTTCCCCAATACTAAAAAGAAAGAGGCTTTTCTTATTCTTTCCAAGCCCATTTTAAAAACAATGAGCCCCAAAATTACACCAGGTAGGAGGCCGTAGAGAATCTGGTGGAATAAATAACGGGTACTGTTCCCTGCCACTTCCTGGGATCTGATAGCCGAAACCTCAGCCAGTATCATCAACCCCAAGAGAATAAAAAAAGCGGTAATAACTAAAAGAAAATAATCGATATGCTTTTTTTTCTTAGCCATTAGCCATTTTGTTAACGTTTTTAATAAACTGCTCGCCCCTGTCGAACTCGTTATTAAATAAATTAAAACTAGCAGCGCCGGGCGACATTAAAACAATATCTCCTTTTAATGCTTTTTGATGAGCTCTGCGCACGGCTTCTTCCATAGAGTTCACTAGAATTGAATCAACCCGGTTAATTTTCTTCTTAATCTCCTCTGAGGCAGAACCCGGCAGAAGAATAAGGCTTTTTACTCTTTGATCTATTTTCTCTGCCATCCTTCCATACTCCAATCCCTTATCTTCCCCTCCTGCTATCAGAATTATTTCGCTCTTCTCATACCTCCTAAGGGCTGAGATAACGGCTTCGGGGATAGTGGCTGTGGTGTCGTTGACGTACCTGATCCCCTCTTTCTCTAAAACTACCTCTTCCCTATCCTTGACGCCCGAAAAGGCAGAAAGCCCCTCCTCGATTTTCTTCTTTGGGATTTTCATAATCTTGGCAACAGTGAGGGCTGCCAGAGCATTGGAAACATTATGTTCTCCTTTTATTCTAAGGTCTTTAACGTCAGCCAGAGCATCCTTTTCATCGTCAAAAAAGAATTTGTTTTCTTTTAGAAAGCAACCTGCGCCTTCTAAGGGTTTCTGCTCTTTGGAATAAAAAAATGTCTGACCCTCTCCCCCCATTTCCTTAACCAAGGGGTCGTCATAATTAAGAATCAAAAAATCATTTGAATCCTGGTATTTATATATTTTCTTTTTCGCTTCAATATACTCTCCCATATTGGGATATCTGTTCAAATGATCAGGATAGATAGAGCAAACAACCGCTACCTGAGGAGATCTCCTCAGGTACTCCAGTTCAAAACTGGAAAGTTCCAAAACTACCCAGCTTTCTTTTTTCACTTCAGGCAAAATCTCCAGAGGAGAAACTCCAATATTACCCGCCAAAAACACGTCTTCTTTTTCCTTTTTTAAAATTTCATAAATAAAGGTGGAAATGGTGGACTTGCCCTTGGTGCCGGTAACTCCGATTATCAAAGATTCTGTTAAGTCGAAAAAGATGTTTACGTCAGTTTCTACGGGAATATTATTGTTCCAAGCAACATCTAAAAAAGAGGAGTCCTCGGGCACTCCGGGGTTTTTAATGATCAGATCTGCCTCTGCAAAGTCTTTTTCTCTGTGTCTTCCTAAAACATATCTTATTGGAAAGTTTTTTAGTTTTTGGAGAGAAGAACTTAAATCTTCTTCTTTTTTAAGATCTGTAACTAAAACCTTGGCCCCTTCTCTGCAGAAGAACTTAGCAGCGCTCGCTCCTCCTCCATGCAGCCCCAATCCCATGATAACAACTTTTTTATCCTTAAAATCTTTCATGAAAGAGGTTTAACTATTGTCGGTTTTATTTCTTTGGGGAAGCACATCCTACTTATTTTTTTTAGGTTATAGGGTTTATCGCTGAAATAGAATTCATTCTCTTTCCCAGAACCTTTGTTCTGGAAGGCAGGGTTTTCCTTTAAAAAACCCTGCAGCTGGAAAGCCAAACTCTCGGCAGGGTTCACGATTTTGATATCATTACTCAAAACCTTGCGGATTACTTTTTCTAAAAGAGGATAATGGGTACAGGCTAAGACTAAAGCCTCTATATTTTTTTCCTCTAAAGGTCTGAGATATTTTTTGATTATCTCTTCTGTCACTTTTTCTTTTGTCCACCCCTCTTCTACCAAGGGAACCAGCAAAGGACAGGCCATAGAATAAATTTTTAGGTCTGGGTTTTCTTTCAGTAGTTTCTGGTTATAGGCCTTGCTTTCTATTGTTCCCGGCGTCCCTATAATCCCGATTCTTTTCTTGTCTAAGGAATTGATTTTTTTTACAACCGGGCTTACCATCTCAAAAACAGGGACTTCTTTAAATCTTTCTTTAAGGTAACCAGAGGCCCAAGAAGAAGAGGTATTGCAGGCTATCACAATTAAATTAGCCCCCTTGTCCAAAAGCCACTCTGTTATCTTCTCAGAGGACTTCTTTACGAAATTCTCTCCCTTTGTTCCGTAAGGGAGATGAGCGGTGTCGCCAAAATAAATAATTTTTCTCTCTGGCAGACGGTTAGTAATTTCTCGTACTACGGTCAACCCCCCTACACCAGAATCAAAAACGCCTATCATATCTTAAAATATATCAAGATTTTATCCTTTTAGCAAAGGAATATTATCCCAGCATCCTTATGGCCATGCCAATTATGGCTACCACTACACCGATAACCCAAAATCTCATTGTTATCTTGTAATGAGGCCATCCTTTAGCTTCAAAATGGTGATGGATAGGGGCTGCCAAAAAGAGCTTCTTCTTCCTTATTTTTCGAGAAAGCAGCTGAAGTATCACAGATCCCGATTCTATTACCAAAAGAAAACCGATTATGGGGAGAACCAAAATAGAATCTGTAAGAAAAGCCACTACAGTCAGGGCACAACATAGGCCCAAAATCCCGGTTTCTCCCATATAGAATCTGGCAGGAGGAATATTAAACCACAAAAAGGCTAAAATAGCCCCGGTAATGACAATACAAAAAGCAGCAAGATCTATTTGTCCCTGAAAGAAAGCAATCCCGCCAAAGGCTGCAAAAATAACGGCGAAAACCCCGCCGGCCAGTCCGTCCAGACCGTCTATTACCCCACTGCTGTAAGTGGCCATGGTTACCAAAACAAAAAGGGGCAAATACCACAATCCCAAGAAGATATCTCCATTCCCGGGGATATGAATTGTGCTGTATCCCAGTTTGTAATAAAACCACCATCCGCCGACAATCCCGATCAAGGCCACTAGTATAAGGCGGTATCTTAATCTTAAACCTCCTGCGATATACTTTCCTTTCCCTTTTACCTGAAGAAAGTCATCCGCCAAACCCACTAAAGAAGCAGACACTAAAGCAAAAAGAGGCAGCCAGGTCTGGCCCCTGCTTAAAAAGTTTAACTTATCCAGCCACCAGGCATCAGTAAACCTTGCCACAAAAGAAACAAAGAAGGCGAGAAACAAAACAGTGATCCAGATCAAAAGTCCGCCCATTCTGGGGACTCTTCTTTCTTCTTCCCCGTGAAACTTCTGAAAAATAGGAAGGCCCTTGCCGTCTATTGACTTATCCCGCACCTTTTTTCTCCAGAGGCCGTGTTTGTACAGAAACCTAGTCAAGGCCGGAGTCAGCCAAAAGGCCAGCAAAAAACCGGCGGCTCCCAATGAAAAAACCTTGATAGCGCTGATTGTTATTTGTCCGATATTAAAATCCATCGATTTTTTTAATAATCTCCCTCATTTCTTCAAAACGATTATCAGAGCCCATAACTACATTGATATAATATCTATTATGAGAATCTTTTAATAGCACCAGTAGACACCCTTTAGCCGAAGGCGTCCAACCCGTCTTCCCTCCTACTATCTCGGGGATTTCGTCTATCAGTTTATTTGTGTTCTCCGGAATAAAATAACGGACCCCGCCCCTCTCATCCACTACCTCCCAGGAACGAAGAGAAGTTATTTCAAAAATGCCGGGCTCTGCTTCAAGAATGTATCTGGCAAGTTCTGCCATGTCTCGGGCAGTAGAATAATTTATAGGCGCTTTAATATCGTCAGGATCAAGCCCTGTAGGGTTAGCAAAAAAGGTGTTATCTAGTCCGATTTCTTTTGCTTTCTTGTTCATTAATTCTACAAACCTGTCTTTTCCTATTACTTGAGACAGAGCGTAAGCCGCGTCATTGCTAGATTCTAAAAGCGCGATATAGAGAAGGTTTTTAACGGAAAACTCTTCCCCTGCTACAAGTGGCTTGAATTTCGACTCCCCCTCCTGGCCGACTGCTTCTTCGGAAATCCTTACTTTATCATTAAAATTATAGATATCTTTTAGGTCAAGTACGACAAGAGAGGTCATTAATTTAGTCAGAGAGGCAATAGGATATACCTTTTGAGAATCCTTTTCAAATAAAATCTTCTGCTTACCTTTCTCTATAACCAGCGACAACGCAGAACGAGCCCCTATATTCACCTCTTCTATTTCGGGCCTGTTGCGCTCCCTTGCTATTTTTACCTCTTTCTCTAGGACTACTTGATTCAAATCCGCAGAAAGAACATGGGGGTCTTTGGAAATCTGGTACCAATACAAAAAGTTTTCGGTCTCACCGGCCAAAGCATTCATCGCCCACCAAAAAGGCAGGCTTAAAACCAAAGTAGCCAACAAAATTTTTGCTTTCATTTTCTATTAAAAAAGGAAATATATGCCCATAATGTTCACAAGAAATATTCCCATGAGCATTATGGAAGACTCTGTTTCCAGAGAGAGAAAACTTTCCTGGTTCATGATTTTTTCTTCTTATCTATTTTTATCTTCAACTCTTTTAATTGCTCTTTGGAAATTTCAGCAGGGGCTTCCATCATAAGGTCTCTGTTGTCCCCTGTCTTGGGAAAGGCCATAACTTCTCTCACGCTTTCTTCGTTTAGAAGGATAGATAAAAACCTATCAATACCTGGAGCATTGCCCCCATGAGGAGGAACCCCGTATTCAAAGGCCCCCAAGAGATGACCGAATTTATTTCTAATGTCTTCTTTTTTATGGCCTAAAATTTCAAAAACAGCCTCTAGCATCTCAGGCTTGTAGGACCTTAGACTTCCTCCCCCTATTTCCACTCCATTGAGCACAAAATCATACTGGTGAGCCATTATTTTAGAAGGGTCTTTTTTCATCTTCTCTATATCTTCTGTTTGAGGCCTAGTAAAGGGATGATGGGGTGTTTCCCATTTTTTTTCTTTATCGTCCCATTCGAACATGGGAAAGTCCACGATAAAACAAAAGGCGAGTTCTTCAGGATCTTCTTTATTCTTCCTTATATCCGGTTTATCTGAATTATACTTTTTCATTGCTTCAGAATAAGCGATTCTGGGAAAGGGTGTTTTTTGTATCTTCTTCTCCGGAAAAAGCTCTTTAACCAAGTTAATAAATAGTTTCTCCGTTAAGTCCAGAATATCCTCTGTCTCCACGAAAGACATTTCAAAATCTAATTGAGTAAATTCTGCCTGCCGGTCAGCCCTGGGATCCTCATCCCTGAAACATCTTGCAATCTGAAAGTATTTTTCAAATCCCGCTACCTGTAATAGCTGTTTGTACTGCTGAGGAGACTGAGGGAGAGCATAAAACCTGCCGGGCTGTAATCTTGAAGGAACCACAAAATCCCTTGCTCCTTCCGGAGTTGATTTTGTAAGAACCGGGGTGGCAATTTCCACAAAACCCTCCTTGACCATATACTCTCTCATAAACCGAATTGCTCGGGCTCTTGTTTCCATATTCTTTTTAAGGCGGCTTCTTCGCAAGTCAAGATAGCGATATTTCAGCCTCTTTTCCTCTGAAATCTCGTATCCGTCTTTGGAGATAGAAAAGGGCAGGGTTTTAGCCCTAGAAAGAATCTTAAGATTTTTGACCTCCATCTCTACTGAGCCCGTTTCTAGGTTGGGATTGGCCATTTTAGCCGGTCTTTTGGAAACAGCGCCGTTAGCTTCGATCACCCATTCGGGCCTTACCTCTTTGGCTGTCTGATAAGCCTCTTTATTGTCGGGAGAGCACACCAATTGCAAAACCCCCTTTTTGTCCCTGAGGTCTATAAAAATAATCTTTCCATGAGATCTAATGGTTTCTGCCCACCCACATACTTTTATCTCCCCCCCTATGTTTTTAGTTGATTGAGAAGTGTAAGATCTTTTCATTTTTCATAATTTGTTAATTATAGCGATTACCCTGTGTTGGAAAATGAGGTAAGAAACCGAGAGGTTTCTTAATCTGGGGGTCGGGGTAATTGCCTTCTACTAATTATAGCAAATAGAAATAATTTGAGAAGGAAACCCTTGACAAGCCTGAATAAATATGTTAATATGCAAATAGAATAAAGTTTCTTTAACAACAAACCAAGGAGTCTAGAAATGCGAAATATAATCGTTGTCTTGGCAGTGTGTGTCGTTTTGGTGCTCGGGGGATGTGAGGCCGCTAAGAAAGTCGGTGGCGCCTTCGCCACCGCAGGCAAGGCCACGGCTGCTGGCACAGTTACTGCCGGCAAGGCCGTAGGCAAGGCCGGCGAGACGGTGGGCAAGACAGTTGCCAAACCCTTCACCGAAGACGACCAAGACGACTAGTTCTTTCATCAACAAAGCGCAGGCAAAACCCCTGCGCTTTTTTTATTGACAAACAAGGCTCTCTGGGTTATTTTAAAGAAGGTACTTTTCAAAACAAAGGAGAGAAAATGAGAGAATTAAAATCGCCGGTACGTATTATTATTGCTTTACTGTTTTTTCTCTTTTTCTTTGTCGGGGCCCTGATGGCATGTATTATGGCTCTTCTACCGCGCTTCAGAACCCCTTTGGTCATCCTCTGGACCGCAATTATATTGGCAACAATTTTTTTGATCGTAGCATTCTGGACTTTTATTAAGATAAGAAAAAAGAGGAAACGAAAGTTCCTAAGAAGGTTCGCCCGAAACCATCATATTCCCCGTCATCTTAAGGCTGGTTCTTCTCTCTAATCAAAAAGCTCTGTCAGTGACAGAGCTTTTATGTTTTCGCTTTTTAAGCGGATGGGGGTGATTGTGGTTCCTGAGGCGGGGTCTGCGGGCCTGATCCTGGTCCCTCCGGTCCCTGAGGAGGCTTTTTAGAACCCCCCTTCTTGCTTAGCAGGATTACAACAGCGGCTACGACCACCACGGCAATTATTATCCAAACTATGGTTGACATGATGTTTTTATTTTAAGGACTTTTAATCGACCTTATTTCATTTCCTAAATCTATTCTCTCTCAAATCCCCCTTTCTGTCAAACTTTCTGTGTGGAAAACTAAATTTCCTCTTTTATATTATAAATATCGCCAGCTCCCATAATTATCAAAACATCATTGTTTTTCAGATTCTTTCTAAGATAAGAGGTTATCTTTCCTTGTCCCAAGTATTTAACGTTATCCTTAGCCACAGAAGATACCATCTTTTCGGCGCTTACTCCTAATTTCTTCTCTTCCCTGCCTGCTACATTATAGATATCTGTAATTATTATCTCATCAACCGGGGCTTGTGAGATAACTCTAACAAAATCGTTAAATAAATAGTAGGTTCTCTGAATCTGGTGGGGCTGAAAAATACAAAAGATCTTTTTTTGAGGGAATTTTTCTCTGGCAGCAGATAAAGTGGCTTTTAACTCTGTAGGATGGTGGCCATAATCCGAAACCAAAGTAATCTTTTTGGAATCAATGTTTTTTTCTTCTATCTCAAACCTACGCCAGCTTCCTTGATACTGGCTGAGGGCCCTAAGGGTGAGTTCGTCCTCAATCCTTAAAAAACGGGAAACCGCCAGAACAGAAAGGGCGTTGTATATATTGTGTTCTCCCGGCACCCTTAAAACCTTTTTTAGGATTTCTTTTTCTTTTTGTTTAATAGAAAAATATTTTACTCTCTGGGCAGGGAAATCTGCTACTATTTTCTTGATATTCTTATCTTCTTGGTTGGCTACTAAAAGGCCTGTAGCTGGCAGCCTATTAATATATTTTTTGAAAGTTTTTAAAATACTGCTTAGATCCTTATAAAAATCAAGGTGCTCCTTTTCAATATTAGTCAAAACTATTATCTGGGGGGAGTAATTCAAAAAGGAGGCCCGCCATTCGTCCGCTTCTATCACCAAATATCGGCTTTCCCCTGCTCTGAAATTTTTATCTCCAAACTCTTTAAGTTTGGTGCCTAAAATAACGGTAGGGTCTAGGCCCGCCCTTTCCATAACCAAAGAAAGCATAGCGCAGGTCGTGCTTTTCCCGTGAGTGCCGGATACGGCAATAGTATAGTACTCCTTGGCAATCTCCCCCAACGCCTCTGGATAACTTAATGTTTTAAGACCTGCTTTCCGGGCTTTTTCCAGTTCAGGATTATCCCAAGAAACTGCCGGGCTGTGCACCACTAAGTCAACACCCTCTTTAATATTGGAAGAGGAATGAGGACCGGTTGATATATCAACCCCCTCCCCTTCAAGGGCTTGGGTAATCTCAGAAGAAACCAAGTCAGACCCGGAAACCTCCTCTCCTTTACTCAAAAAATAGCGGGCAAGAGCGCTCACTCCTATTCCTCCTACCCCTATAAAATGAATTTTCTTTATGCTCATTTTTCTTGTTCTAAGGGAAAGCTTTCCAGAACGAGATAATCAGGACCCCCTCTTTTAAGTTTACTTTCCATTACCTCAAAAGAGTTTACCCGGAAAGAAAGGTCAATGTTTTTCTCGACCTCGGGCCTGTCTTCTGGTTCTATGCCCTGCCAATCCCATTTTCTTATTCTGGCCAAAGTAATATGGGGGCGGACGTCTCCGGTTTTTCTCCTTCGGTCATCGCTCTCTCCTAAAGATCCTTCTACGCTTCTTTTTAAATCAGAAAAAGGCCCTCCCTTCTCCCCTATTGCCCATATCATTTTGGGGATCTTTCTGTCTGGCGGAGCATAGCAGGTTTTTACTAGTTTTATTTCAAAAGGCTTCTCTCTAGAGGCCACTTCCTGGGCTTGCTGACATACCTTAAAAACTTCATCGTCTTCCATATATCCCAAAAAACTCAAAGTTATATGAAAATTCTCGGGTTTGGTCCATTTGGCAGGGAGATCCTGCCATTCCTGTTTTAAAGAAACGAGTTTCTTTTTTACTCCCGCAGGAAGGTTTACTGCTAGAAAAATTCTTTTTTTCATACCCTTATCTTAACAAAAAATATCTAATAATCAATTGACATAAAAACTGACTGCTATACTATCAGAATAAGAAGATAGGTCTTTTAAAACAGAAAGGATCAACTATGATAAGGCCCGCAAAGAACAGCCTCGTTTTGGTAAGAAAAGACGACCCGGCCAAACCGGATGAATTCTTCTTCGCTTTAGTAGACGAAGTAATGAGTCCCAGAGAAAAGGGATATTGGGTAATAAATCAGGAAGGAGACCGACGTTTGGCCCTCCCCGAACAAGTTATCCCGATAATAAACACCGATGGCTCCTTCAAGAATCCTCGCAAGGCAGTAGAAAAGCTTTATCCTGAGATAATAAGCATGCTGGTAAGAACCTTTTATGTCCAAAAGGCGACAGACACCCTTTTCCGGCTTATCAAAGAAGGTAGTTTGGTAATTGTCTTGCCCGGCGGAAAAATAACAGAAGCCCAGTGGGGCATTGTTTTAGGAAAGAAGATTAATTCCTGCGAGGTCAGCATCGGCCGTTCCTTTGTGAGAAGACCTCGAAAAATTCTGATTACTCCGGAACAACTAATCCCCGTTATCAACACCAATCTGGAAACAAAAAACCCGCTCAAGGCACTCCGAAAGAAATGGGGAGAGATACTGATGTATCTCATCCTCAGGTTTTATACCCAAAGAGGCTCTCAGGCCACCAGAAAACTTCTGGCTGCTTTATCCAGCATTGATAAAAACATGATTCCTTAAAAAGCCCAGGTTCTCTGAATCTGGGCTCTTTTATTTGCGAAAGAAGAGTTAAAGAAGTAGAATTAAGTAATGAAACTTCCTTTAAAAAAACCATTGCCAGATAATATCTATAACCTCATGAGAAGACTGGGGTATAAAATGCAATACCGAAAAGGAGATCAGATTTCTTTCGTAAGACCGCTCGACTCTTCGGGCTTTCCCAGATTCCACATCTACTTTAAAGAAAATGTCATAACTCTTCACCTTGATCAAAAACGTCCTGTTTACCGGGGAAGCCCATCCCACAGTGGAGAATACGAGGGCGAAACAGTAACAAGGGAGGCGGAAAGAATAAACAAAACAATCAATGAAGAAAGATAACAAAAAAATAGTTAGAATACTATACGAAATCGAAGAGTATTTAACTATCAAGGGCGTAGAATTCAAGCCCCGGGCTTATCAAAGGGCGGCAAAGGCAATAGAAAGTCTTGATAAAGAGCTGTCTGAAATATATAAAAAGGAGAGGCTTAAAGGACTAGAGAAAATAGAAGGTGTAGGAAAAAGCATAGCCAAGAAAATAGAAGAATATTTAAAAAAGGGAAAGATAAAATACCATCAGGACCTGAAAGAAGAAACCGCCATCCGTCAAATAGTTACTTATTATTTTAAAACCAAAGGATTAACCCTTGAAGAACTAAAGAAAAATGCTAAAAAGAGAAAGATTATTTACTCCAGGTATACAAAGCCCGCCAAACAGCTGCTTGAGCTGGCAGGGTCTGTTGATGAGGCCAAAAAGGCCATAGACAAGGTAGCCAAATGGGCCAAGTCCAGGGAACTTGATTACGCTATTGAAACCGTCTTTAAAAAATGGCTGGAGCTAGATAAATTAAAACCCAAGGAGATAGTAAAAAAGCCCTTTTATCTTAACAAGCCCTTAGTTTGGTCTAAATCCAAACAAAAGTGGTATGTAATAGACGAAACCGGAGAATGGCTGGAGTTTAACGGCAAAGAAGAAGATATTGAATGGAGGATAGAGAAATAAAAAGCCCCGCCTTAGAGACGAGGCAGAGATTTTTTCAAAAAGAACTGTGTCCTTCTTTCTTCCAAGCAACGAAGAATATTATGAGGAAAATTACCCCAGTAATCCCTGTTATTGTAAGATAGAGAATAAGGAAATTCTCCATCATAAAATCATTCCCGCAAAGCGCCAATAATCCAGCCACAATTGAATATAGTATAAAAACAGAAAAGACAGCAAGCAATAAAACAGTAACAAGCGATCCCGTGAGAACGCTCATTTTTACTCTTCTGGTCCATTCTCTGGCATCTTCGGTGTTCATTTCTACCCTTTCTTTTTTTAAATGAACCAATTGGAATAATAGCACAAAAATGATTAATAGTCCAAATCTTAAAATAGTATTTATGGGAACCCCTTTCTTCGGGGCCGAAATTTTAAAAGGTTTATCTTCTTGTTATAAGCCCTCTCTTGTGATTACCTCGTTTGACAAGCCAAAAGGAAGAAAACAAGAAATTCTCCCTCCTCCCGTTAAAAAGACTGCCCAAGATCTTGAGATACCCGTTTTCCAGACAGAAAGCAATTCAGAAATTCACTCTAAATTAAGAGAGATAAGCCCTGATCTTTTAATATCTGCCTCGTGCGGGAAAATACTGTCAAAAGAGATTCTAGCCCTTCCGCGTTTCGGATGTTTGAATGTTCACCCCTCCCTTCTGCCGAAATACCGCGGATGTTCGCCCATCCAAACTGCTATATTGAAAGGAGACGAAAAAACCGGAGTCACTATTTTTTTAATGGCAGAGGGAATAGATCAAGGAAAAATAATATCCCAGAAAGAAATAGAGATATCCGCAGAAGACGATTATCCTTCCCTGGAAAAAAAACTGACCCAAGCGGGGTCTGATCTTCTAATCAAAACTATACCAAAATGGATCAAAGGGGAAATAGAGCCCAAAGAACAATCCGGAGAAGAGTCTTCTTATACTTCAAAAATAAGAAAGGAGGATGGACAAATCGACTGGACAGAAAAGGCAGAGAAAATAGAAAGGAAGATAAGGGCTTTTCACCCCTGGCCGGACGCTTTTACTTTTTGGAATAAAAAGGATAAAAAAGTCAGATTAAAAATATTGTCTTCGGAGATTAAAGAGAAAAAAACCGGGTCTGTCCCGGGACAAGTGTCAGAAGAAAGCCGCAATCTTACTGTTCAATGCCAGGATAAATCACTAATCATAGAAAGGATTCAGCCGGAAGGAAAACCTGCTATGAATTCTTCGGATTTTCTCAAAGGCAATCCCGACATTAAAGGAACTATCTTAAAATGACCGAATTGTCTTATTCTGAAATAGAAAAAGGAGTGAATATAGTTATAGGCGGGAAACCCTTTAAAATACTAGAGACCTCTCCTATGTTTAAGGCAAGAGGACACTCTGTAATTCAAGCCAAGGCTAAAAACTTGAAAACAGGAGAAATAATATCTAAAACCTTTCATCCGTCTGAATCTTTTGAGGAAGCAGAAATTGATAAAAAGAATCTCAAGTTTATTTACTCTCATAGAGGAAACTATGTCTTTTGCGAAAGAGGAAATCCCTCTCAAAGAATTTCTTTTACTGAAGATCAGATAGGAAATTCCAAAAACTTTTTAAAAGAAGGGCAGGAGGTTGAAGGATTGATGTTTAAAGATAAAATAATCAGCATCCAGCTCCCCATTAAGATCACACTGAAAGTAGAATATGCCCCACCCGGCATTAAAGGAAACACGTCAGAAGGAGGAACCAAAAATGTAACTTTAGAAACGGGATCTAGGCTAAGCGTTCCCCTGTTTATAAATCAGGGGGATGTTATCGAGGTCAACACCGAAGAAAAAAATTATGTAAGAAGAATAAAAAAAGGAAAGGGGTTCTAACAAAAATGCGGCCGGGAAGGCCGCATTTTGCTTACTTTGTTGGCCCCGAAGGGACGCCTAGCAGGAATCTTTTCATTCTGGGGAGTACTGTTTCCAGCGCCTCTACTTCCGGCATCAGAGGCTCAAAAGCATCTGTTATTTCTTTCATTTCGTCAAGCGAAATCTTGATACCTGATATTTGTTGGTTGGTTTTAACCGTGTAGTAGGTGGCAAAAATACCAATAATCAGAGCCGCTACTGCTATTATAAGAACAAGGTATAATAATTTTTGGTTTTCCATATTTATTAATTTAGATTCAAAGGAGCGACCTTTTCAATATTCTCTTCTTTAATTTTACCAATTAATAAAGAAGATATCAAAGTGGAAAACTATCTTCGGGCGTAGTCGCAAATATCTCTGAAGTCGCAAGTTTTACACTGCCAGCCCGGCGTTGGCCTAAAGTCGCTTTTTTTGATCTTTTCTATCTTCTCGGATATCTCATCCTTTACTTCTTGTTTTTTCTTCTCTTGAGGAGAAAAGGAAACATAATTGTCTCCTTCTAAATAGTAATAACTAAGTTCTGTGGGCTGAAGGCCAAGGGCCTCTTCTGCTCCTATCTGATAAATAAATAATTGTTTCTTTTCTTCAGGAGAAACTTTCTTTTTGGGTCTGCCGGTTTTGTAATCTACTATTCTGGCTCCCCTGCCTGCTTTATCTATTCGGTCAATTCTGCCCCTTAGAATCTCCTCTCCTATCTTCACCTTAAAGGGTATTTCCAGAGCAAGGGTTCCGTTTACTGTAAGTATTTCCGGCTTCTCTTTGGTGAAGCGGTCATAGAACTGCCTAAGAAGCTTTTTTCCGTTTTCAAAATAGGCTTCCTTCTGAGATTTGCTATCATACCACTCCCCTATCCACTGTTTTTTGTAAACTTTCATTAAATCCTCGAAAGAAAGAACAGAACTTTTCTTACCCGAAGAAAAAAGTTCGGTTTGGGAGTTCCCGCTTTTACTTTCTGCTAGTTTAATAAATTCGTTAAGGGTGTTATGTATTGTTTTCCCGAAAGAAAAAACCGCTTTTCCTCTTATGGGGATCTTTAAAATATGGGCAAATTTGTACTGCAAAGGACATTTTTCAAAGGCTGCCAGTTGAGAAAAGGAAAAATAAGCCGGAAGAACTACTTTCTCCTTGGACCCCTTTCTGGCAAAGTTGTTCCTTCTGGTTATCGTTTCCTTCTTTTTCTTTTCCTCTTCTTTCTCATCAGCCAGGCCCATCTCTATTAAAAATCTCGAGGCCTTTTTTCTCTTTACCCCTCCATAGTCTTCCGCAGAGGAAAAAAACAGCCTCTCTTTCGCCCGAGTCATGGCTACATAAAAAAGGCGCCTCTCTTCTTCTAAATGAATATCCCCCTCTGGCGTTTCTTCTTTTTCCAGTTCTTCAGGAATCTCAATGGGCTCTCTTCTTTCTGTGGTCGGGAACCTCCTGTCTACTAACCCTACAATAAACACGTATTTAAACTCTAATCCTTTAGCCGAGTGCACCGTCATAATTTTAACCACATCCGGCCCTTCTTCTATATCAAAGTCCAATTTCCCCTCTTCTCCGGATTCCATCTCCAAATTCAATTGTTCTATAAAATTGGGGAGGGTGGCGTCTACAAAATCCTCTTCGAATCTTTTTACCTTTTTGTAGAACTGATTAATCAATTCCAGTTTTTGTTTTTGGTCACCGGAAGTAAGATATTTCAAATAGCCGGAGTTCTGCAAAAAAGAGACCAGAACTTCTGAGACATTGTTTTCTCTGGCTATTCGGGTGTGTTTTTCAATGGAACCCACTAGGGAATTAATTCTTTCTGCTGTTCGTTTTGAGAGATCAGGAATTACGGCTGCCTCCTGCAAAGCCTCATAAATAGATTTGGCCTCTTTTTTGGCGTAAAGACTGATCTTCATCGCCTCTTCCGGTTTTATCTTCAAAAAAGGAAACTTCAGCACTCTGTAGAGGGCAGAATTTTCATGATGATTGTCCAAAACTTTAAGATAAGAGATTATATCCAAAATTACAGGTTTGGAGTAAAGGCCGCAGGAAGCCAGGAACTGATGGGGAATTCTAGCCCTTTCCATGGCTCTGACAAACGGCTTGGCGGAATTGTTCGCTCTTACTAAAATAGCAAAGTCATTGGGGCTTTTTTCGGGATCCTTACTCATCATCTCTACGATTTTGTTTGCTACCCCCCTTGCTTCCTCGTCTGCGCTTTTAAATCTAAGGTATTCTATCTTTCCTTTCTTTTTGTCCGGGGCGATCAGTTTTTTGTTTATCTTGCTAACGCATTCCAAGCGATTGGGATCGTTGGCTTTAATAAATTTATAAGAAAGGTCTAAAATGTTTTGTTTTGATCTGTAGTTTTTAACCAAGAACACTTCAGTTAATTTAGGAAAATCCTTTCTGAATTGAAGAATGTTGTTATAAGAGGCCCCTCGCCATCTGTATATAGCCTGATCGTCGTCTGCGCACACTGTCACATTATGGGGAGACCTAGACAAAGTTTTCACCAGATCGTACTGGGCCTTATTAGTGTCTTGAAACTCGTCAACTAAGATATATTTAAACTTATCTTGAAACTTTTTTAAAACTTGGGGCCTTCTTTTAAAAAGTTTTAAGGTGTAGTTTATAAGGTCGCCAAAATCCAGATAACCTTCTCCTAAAAGTAGTTTTTGATAAACATGATAAGCATTGGCAACTTCTTTGACCCTCTCTTTTTCTTTGTCTTCCGGAAGGTCTGTTAAATTACTTTTTAAATCTTCTGCGTGGCTTAAATACTCTTCAGGATAAATGGCCTGATCCTTGCACCGGGAGAAATGAGAAATCAAAGCGTGTATAAACTTAGTTGGGTTTCCTAGGGGCTTGTAATAATCTAAATCAAAATTATCAAGATTCTGCCTTATTAAAAGCCAGGCGCCCGTCTGGTCAAGCAATTTAAAGTCAGAAGGGATGCCGATATCTAGGGCGTAATCTCTTAATATTCTTTCGCAGAAAGAGTGAAAGGTTGAAACCCACAAATCCATATATCCTGCAGGAAGAAGCTGGTCTACTCTTTCTTCCATTTCTTCTGCCGCCTTCTCTGTAAAGGTTACTCCTAGAATTTCCTCAGGCTTAGCCTTTCCCCGGTCTATTAAATAAGCGATTCTCTGGGTTATTACCGTAGTTTTGCCAGTTCCTGCCCCAGCCACTATTAAAAGAGGCCCGCCGGAATGGGTCACTGCTCTTTTTTGTTCTTTATTTAATTTCCTCAAATCAATCATATTAGATTATCCTATCAGAAAAAAACCCTCTTTGAAAGAAGGTCTTTTTTAATAAAAATCCCGCTCTTTGGCGGGATATAAAAGAAAGAAATTCAAGATTCAGCCCCATCATGGCGGATGTAGTGAAACCTTCCGTCCATACTTTGAACTTCGGCTTGATCTTCTATAAAATTTGCAACTTGTCGAAATCTTAATCCGGGATCGCTATAGGACACACTGCCATCGTGGCAAACATGGAACCAGCCCTTTTCGTCTCTGGCAGGAGCTACTCCCTCTGAGAAATTGCCTACTTCTTCGAAGTCGGCTTGATAGGCTCTTCGACCGCTATGCTGGATATGATACTCTCTGTCTCCCCTTCTTACGCGCGCCAATCCTTCCCGAAAGGAAGCCGTATAGTCATAAATAGGCGGGATAACAAACTCGCCCTGGTGATTGATAAACCCCCATCGACCCTGCTCGGTCTCCGCTGGAGCAAATCCTTCAGAATAAGCTCCCACATATTTTAGTCCTTGATCTTGTTTCGCATTGGTAGCCATGTCTTTCCCTTTCTTTTTTCTAAAGAACAACTTATTCTCTTATACCATCTCTATATTTTTTTGTCAAAGATTAATTTAAAAGAAACACCTGATAAGTGAGGTATGTAGCAAAGCTAACCCATATAAGATAAGGCAACAATAGTAAGGATGCCGTCCTAGAAACGCGCCAATTAAAAATAATTAAGAATAATACGCTTAATCCCAGCAATCCTGCCTCCCAAACAGCAGGACCTATTAGGCCATTGTAAAAGAAAAGATAACTCCAGAAAACGTTTAAAAATCCGTTGACAAGAAACATTGACACAATAAGCCAAAAACGACTGTCTTTCTTCCCTCTATTCCAAGCAATAAGGGCTGAGATAGTGGCTAAAATGAAAATCGCGGTCCAAACGCTGCTTATCACAAAACCGGAGGGGGTCCAGGAAGGAGTATTGATCGACTGGTACCACTCCATGCCTTTTGAGGTTAAAAAACTCCCCACAGAGGCCACGACAACAGTGATTAGAGGAATGACAATATAGTTTGGTTTCATATTATTTTGTCTATTAGTTTATTAATATATTCTACTGACCCGTCATTCAAGATAACTACATCGTACTGTTTCAGATAATTTTTCTTCTGTTCTTCCACCTTTTTATTTAAAAATCCCACTTTTATTAAATCACTGTAATCAAACCCCTCTATCATACCCACATCGTCTAGGTTATCCCCCATTAAAATTACGTTCCTCCTTTTTTCTATTCTGTCAAAAAAAGGGTAGTTTTGTACCGCTGTCTCGTATTTTCTCATTCCGTGAATTATGGGTTCTTCCACAGAGATGGCGTTTCCTTGCTCATTCCACTTAAAAGAATTAGAAATAATGTAAATGTTGTCAAAAAGCAATCCTTGTTTTTTAAAAAGCATAGAGATAGCGTCCCCTCCCAAGCCGCTGGAAGACATTATTACCAAAGGTATGCTGTTGTCTCGAAGTTTTGTTATAAGGACCTCGACCCCCTCTCTAAGTTTTATCTTTTCAGAATCCACAATGGCTTGGATGTGCTTTTTATTTAAACCGGACTTAATCAGCAAAGCGAATTGCTTTTCCCACCACTCTTTCATGGCTTTTATTTTTTCTTCTTTCGGAATATCAGGATCTGTTTCTATATTATGATATCTCTCATGAAGAACCTGCGCCTTTTTATTATAATCCCCCGTTAAATAGTCTCCGTGGTAAAGAGCCCAGATTACAGAAGGGATATATTCTCCATCAATAAAAGCCTGAGTGAGGGTTCTGTCAAAATCTGCCAGCAAATGGAAATTTTCACTCCCTCCTTGAATGAAATTATCCTCTTTTTTCTTCAACTCCTCTGGATTATTATAAATAATGTTTTCCATATTGGTTTATTATAACACAAAAAAAGAGCCTTTATTAGCCAAGGCTCTTTTAAAAATTGGATATAAAGGCCGATACCAGTAAACATAGAAAGGCAAGCCAAAAAATAATTACAGCAATAAAAGCCATAATTTCACTGAGGTGGTTTTTGGTCTCTTCATCCATTATTCTTCCCTTTTAAAAGATCTTACCTTATTCTAACACAAAAAAGAAAAAGCCCCGAAAATCCTGATCGGGGCGTATAGAAAGAGCTGGATTTAAAAAAACTATATTAAGGTACCTTAATATATTTTTTCATAAACAAAGGCTCCTGTCAATCTAGAAATTACCTCCTACTCTTTCCCAAACACCTTGCGCAGCTCTGTCTTGGATTTCTCTAGAACTTTCTTTTGCTTTGGATCTAGATTGCTTCCTGCCCGGTTAATGTAGAAATTGAGCATAGACATTGCCGACTGGAAGGCCCCTGCCTTTTTTATTTTGCTCTTTTCAGCAGAGCTCTTTAAAGACAAGGCCACTTTCTTGGGATCTTTAAAAGTAAAAACACCCTCTTCCAAATCAAGAGAGTCACTCTCTCCGGTTATCTTTGAAGACCAGTTCTTTGCCATACTGCCCTCATCTTAACTCTCTTAAGGTAAAGAGACAAACAAATCTCCGCTCTTTGGGTATGCTATCATCGAAGGCCCGGCCTCTGGAAGGGAGACCGCCCATCTTGAATGGGAATTTTTATTAAAACCGCTCAACAATATAGGGAAGGAATATTAAAAATCCAATTATCGCAGCCCCGATAGAAATAACGAAGACTGCTCCGGCTGAGATATCTTTAATCCTCTTTATTCTGGGGTCGTGGTCGGGCTGTAAAAAATCCAGCACTTTCTCTATTTGAGTATTCAACAGTTCGAAGGCCAAAACAGAGGTTATTAGAAAAATAACTATTATTTTTTCTAAAGGATGTATCCCTAAAGCAAACATAAAAATCACAACCAAAACACCACACAAACAAAGAACCTGAAAAGTTTGTTCGTGGTGGGCTGTCCTCAATCCTTTGAGGGCTGCCCTGAAACTACTTTTTAGTTTCCCGGGACTAATAATCATACTTCCTCAGACCAACTTTTATCTATATAATTTTTTATCAATTCAATTTTCTTTTTGTCGTCTTTCCCTAACTTCTCTTGCCGATAATTATCCCTAAGCATTAATTCGTAAACCGCCAAAAAATGTTCTGCGGCAAGCCCTTTAAAGACGGCGCCCTCTTTGTTAAAAATTTCTAAATTGCCAAGATTAATTTCGGTTTTCTCTGGAAGGTCTTCCTGTCTGGCAAAGCCCACTGATTCTCCTTTTCTGGAAAATTCGTGTTCTTTTTCATCCACCAACTCGAACCCCAAATCTTGCATAAAGTAGATCAATTCTCCCCATCTCTTGCTAAGTAACTCTTCGGGGATCAGAATATCAATATCATTCGCCTGCCCGTACTCCCCTATCTTTTTGTACAATCCCAAAGATCCGAAAAGAACAGGGACAACATTAAAAACTTTATTCAAGCCCCTGCTAACTTCCAAAAAGATTTCAAACTTTTTTTTGTTATTTTTTCTCTTCATATACTTATCTTATGATACTCTCTTTTCTTTGTTTCTTCAATAAAAAAGCCCTTAGTTATAGGGTTTTTGGATTGTTTTTAGTCTAGAGTATAAGCTTTTCCTCCGACAAAAAATCCTGCCACCAGGCCAATTAAAGAAAAGATTACCCACATAATAACAGCAAGGCGGGAAGTAGGCGTAGTGGCAATGGTCTCTATCGTGATAACTGTAAAAAGAAAGCTCATTGCCAAAGCGGAATTGCGAGTTATATGTACTTTCACCGAAGGATTGGTTCTATTAATTCCCGCTCCTGCTAAACTTCCCCACAATAGGGTCGTTAAAAATACGAGGAAACACACAGCCAACACCATTTTCTGCTCCTTTCTCTTTTGTTAAAGATCAATAACTATATTCAGTTAAAGCATATTTGCTATTTATTTGTCAAATGAAAATCTTTACCTGGTCTTGGCGAAAAGATAGCAGTCCAAAAATCTGGTTCCCTTTTTTGTATATTTTTTCAAAATCCCTTCAAGTTCGTATCCCGCTTTCTCTAAAACCTTCATCGAGGCCTTGTTCCAAGGAAACACAGTGGCGTAAATTCTTCTAAAACCAACTTTATTAAAACCAAACACTGTTATTTTCTTAAGGGCCAGGGTAGTAATACCCCTCCCCCGGTATCTTTTATCCAGCCAGTACCCCACTTCTGCCTTGTGCCCCTCTATATTATCAAAACCCACAGAGCCTGCAACTTCCCCCTCAATATCAATCACAAAATTAATCATCTTGGGCTTCTTTTTCTTCCTCTCTGCCAAATTTTTGCTTATCCAATTGTTCGCCTCTTGGGCAGTATAGGGAAAAGGGATTCCAGAAGTGTTCCGGGCAGTAGTTCTGTCATTAATATTCTCTCTTAAAGATTTTTCATCCCCTTTCTTGTAGGGTCTTAAGGTAAAATCTTTTGTTTTAATAATAGGTATTTTGACCATCCTAAAGTTTAAGATTGTTTTAAGAGTCAGTCCCTATGTCCGGCCCCCCTCCTAGATAAAACATCCTGTATGCTGCCGGGCCAGGATTCGAACCTGGATTACTAGAGCCAAAATCTAGAGTGTTACCGTTACACCACCCGGCATTATTTATAAATTCCTTCTTTCCAACCCTCTATTTTTCTGTTAAAATTAGTACTTCTTTTTACAGTAACTTTAAGTAATCCGTAATAATCTTCTCCGACTTTTCTTCTTTTTGTCTTAATTTTATTTTTCTTCCAAGTTACCTTCCGAAACTCGTTAATCGGGAAACCTGTTTTTCTCGACCAGTATCTTTTAATCTCTCTCAATCTCTTCTCATTATTTTCGTGAAGAAATATCCTAAATTTTATACTTTCCTTAGGAATCTTGCATACATTCCTAAGCCAATCCAAAAAAATATTTATTAAATAAGGATCTGAATTTCCCAAACCAACTAAAGAACCTTTCTCTCTTTCTTTATCTCCCTCAGCCCAATATAGTGCTATACCAACTAACCACAAATCTCTTTTACTAACTTTTCCAATTTCTTTTCTCGCCTTGTCTTTAATCCGTTCTGTTGTTAAAATTCTAATCCTTCGACGAGCTTCTGCTCCTCGCCTCATTGCCATCAACCTCTTTTCTGTCAATCTTTGTTTCTGTTTTTTGCTCAAACCGACACTTCTTAACCATAAAGACAATGTTGATTTAGCTACCGGAACTTTTTCTAAAAGCTCTCGATAAGAGAACCCTTTTTTTCTAAGCTTTATTGCTTCTTCTTTTTCCCTTGTTTTTGCCATTTGAACCAAGGATATTTATTATTTAATTATACTACCTTGGTTCAAAAATTTCAACATACTACCCCCCAAGTCCTATAATATCAACGATAGCTAATTCTAGGGGTAATTGGGGAATAGAAGAATAACGCATTTTGTTCTCTGCATCCAGGAACAAGTCGATCATCTTGTGAATCTTCTCTCCTCCGAAAGACTTTGCCTGTTCTTTAAAAGACTCCTTTTCTTCTTCTGTGAGGCCCAAGATAATAGGATTTTCATCCTCTGGGTTAATCTCCAGTATTAAAAGACGCCTTAAGTATCTAATTAAGGCCCTGACAAACTCCTGAGGATCGAATCCTTTTTCCATAATCTGGGTTAAGAACTTTAGGGCCTCAGCCGAATTATTGTTTCTAATGTGCTCTAAAAAATGACTTATTAAACTATTATCTGCTATTCCTAGAATATCTCTTACCTTCTCTGCTTTTATCTCTTCAGAATTTTCTGTATAGGCAAAAGTCAGTACCTGATCCAAAAGACTCTCTGCGTCCCTAACAGCCCCTCCTGAATTAAGAGCAATAAGCTCCAGGGCTGCCTTGTCTATCTTAACCCCTTCTTTTTTACAGATATAGGACATTCTCTGCTCTATCTCGGGAAGTTTTAATTTCCTGAAGTCGAACCTCTGACACCTGGAAATAATAGTAGGCAGCATTTTATGAACTTCGGTGGTGGCTAAGATAAAAATGGCATGAAGCGGAGGCTCCTCCAAGGTTTTTAAAAGAGCGTTAACTGCATCCTTGGAAAGTTGGTGGGCCTCATCCAGTATAAATACCTTGTATTTTTCTTTGGCAGGTGAAAACTTAATTCCTTCCCTTAATTCTCTAATTTCATCGATGCCCCTGTGCGAAGCAGCATCAATCTCAATTAAATCCAAGGACCTCCCTTTTATAATATCAAGACAAGAGGGACATTTGTTGCAGGGCTCTGCTTTTCCCTCTTTTCTGTTGTGGCAATTAAGGGCTTTGGCAAACAGCCTTGCCGTAGTAGTCTTACCCGTACCTCTTGGTCCTGAAAATAAATAGGCATGAGAAATCATCTCACGAGAAATAGCGTTAGTTAGTGTTTTGACTATGTGCTCTTGTCCTACAATCTCAGAGAAACTCTTTGGCCTGTATTTTCGGTAGAGAACCAAGTTAGACATACTATTTCCCAGAAGGAGTAATAGGAACTTCTTTGTCTTTTTTCTTAAAAACAATAAACTTATACCCCAAAAAGTTCCACATAAACACACAGATAATAGCAACAAAGGCTCCGATATTAGCCCAAAGTTCAGGAGAAACACCAAACTGGGGGCCAATTATGTTAACAATGAAAGAAGCCACCCCTACGTTCAGAAGAAACCCTATGCCCGCTATTAGGTAGAACTTGCCGAATTCTTTCCCCCCTACCTTGGTTTCTTTGTGCTCGTAGGTCCAGAACTTGTTCCAGAAATAGGAGTTAACCACAGAAACAGTAAAAGAAACTGCCTTAAAAACAGAGTAAAGCCATCCGGAAGCCATTCCTGAAATCAACATCAATATGTTTAAAATCCCCAAGTCAACAAAAGTGTTCAAAGCCCCTACCATTACAAATTTTGCCAGTTGGAATAAAACAGAAAATACCTTCCCGACCCAAAAAGCAATAACAGTCCCGACCAGAGCAAGCAAAGGAAGAACAATAGGAAGATAGATAATAACTCCGTCCACTGCCTCGGGCAGATTTAATGTTTTAGATACCCCCAATTTGGAAACAATAACAGCAATTAAAGCGATAGCCTCCCCTATAACTAAAGGAAAAATATAGTCTGCTTTTCTCATATTAATCTCATTAATAATTATAAATCTTATTAAAACCTTCATCTATATTAACTTTTTAAAAAATCAAAAGCAAGAAGCGCTATAAAAAAAGCCCTCTTTAAAAGAAGGATTTGTCTGAAATTCTCTTGAGTGTTCGGATCTTGGCGCCGAAGTCCTCTGCGATGGTTTGAAGAACTTTTAAGTCCAATTCTCTTTGCTCTGGCATAATCCTGAAAGTCGCCCTTGGCCGGATAATCCAAGGCAACCCCACTCCCGGTTTCTTTTCTGTAAACCAAGAGGTTGTACCAAGTGACTAAGTTAACCACTTTTTTGCATCGCAAGAGTCAATATTAACCCGAGGATACGGAAGGCCGTGGTTTCTGTGGCCCTGACAGGAAGAAAGGGATCTTATCCCAAG
>CAYXTC010000002.1:0-11582 GCA_964468405.1 uncultured Candidatus Saccharibacteria bacterium
TCGTCTAGGGTTTTTCTTTTTATCTCCAAACTTTCTTTGGCTAAAATCATCAAATCTTTTAATTTCTGGAAAAACTCCTTTTTGGTTTTGGAAAGGTACCCTATCCTAGGCAGATTGATGGTAACTACTCCCACAGATCCGGTAAGAGGATTGGACCCGAAAAGCCCTCCTCCTCTCATTATCAATTCTTTATTGTTCAACCTCAACCGGCAGCACATGCTGCGCGCATCCTCTGGGTTCATATCAGAGTTAACAAAGTTGGAAAAATAATTTACTCCGTACTTGGCTGTAGCCTCCCACATAGATTCAAGGGCTGGGTTATCCCAGTCAAAATCCTTTGTAATAGAGACTGTGGGAATGGGAAAAGTAAAGGGTCTGCCTTTGGCATCCCCTTCCATAAGGCCTTCGTAAAAGGCCCTTATAAACATATTCATTTCTTCCTGAAACTCTCCGTAAGTCTCCTCCTGAAGTTTTCCCCCTATAATCACTGGCTGATCTGCCAGATAAGAAGGTGGCTTGATATCTAAACTAACATTCAAAAAAGGAGTCTGAAAGCCCACCCTTGTGGGTACCATGCAGTTGTATAAAAACTCCTGCATGGCCTGCTTCACCTGCGGATAACTTAATCCGTCATAGCGGATATAGGGAGCCAAAAGAGTATCTAGGTTAGAAACGGCTTGGGCGCCTGCACTTTCTCCTTGGACGGTATAGAAAAAATTAACTAGTTGTCCCAGGGCAGTCCGGAAGTGTTTCGGAGCCCTGCATTCTATCTTGCCCGGGACTCCCCCAAATCCTTTTTTAAGAAGGTCGTAAAGATCCCATCCGCAACAATAGGTGCTTATGCTGTCCAGGTCGTGGAGATGAAAATCTTCGTTGGCTGCTGCTTCTCTTATTTTCTTGGGGTATATTTTATTAAGCCAGTATTTTTTGGAAACATTAGAAATAGCGTACTGGTTAAGTCCCTGTAGAGAAAAGGTCATGTTGGCATTCTCATAAACCTGCCAGTCAAGTTCTTTCAGATATTTATCAATTCTTTCAACAGATTCATCCATCACTTCTGCCGCCTCTCTTATTCTCCTCCGTTGCTCTCTGTAAAGAATGTATGCTTTGGCTGTTTCCACCACGCCCTCTAATATTAAAATTTCCTCTACAATGTCTTGGATTTGCTCTACAGTAGGAATCTCATCTTTCTTGAATCTTTTATTGATAATACTAAAGACTTTATCGGAAATCCTTTTTGATTTCTTGCCGTCCCCCTGCCCTGTCGCTGTCAGGGCTTTAAAAATGGCATTCCTTATTTTCTCCTGATCAAACTTTACGATCTTGCCGTTCCTTTTCTGTACTTTGGATATTTTAGAAGTTTTTGGTGTCATTTTGCGAAAAAAAAATAGAGTTATCGGATTAAATTATTTCATTTTATCGCTCAGGGAAATTACGTCAAGTGCCAAAATTTGTGGATAACTCTAATATTATGGGTAAATATTCAAAAATTAAAACCCGGTGGCAATAACCGTTATTTTAATCTCGCCTTTTTTAAGTTTTTCGTCTTTTATGGCGCCGAATATTATTTTAGCGCCCGGAGAACTTTCTTTGGTAATAATTTCTGCCGCTTCATTGATCTCAGACAAACTTATATCCTTATCGCCCGAAATGTTGAACAGCACCCCCTTAGCCCCCCGGCAGGAAAGATTAAGCAGAGGCGAATTAATAGCCTTTTTGGCTGCTTTCTTGGCTCTGTCTTCCCCTGTGGCCTTGCCTATACCAAACAAAGCAGATCCCGAATTCTTCATTACAGACTTAATGTCTGCAAAATCAACATTAATTATGCCCGGAAGAATAACAAGGTCTGAAATCCCCTGCACCGCCTGACGAAGAATCTCGTCGCAAACCCAAAGAGCGTCATTAAGAGAAGTACCAGGCTCTAAAACTGATAAGAGTCTGTCATTGGAAATAGTAATCAAGGTATCAACATTTCTTTTCAGGGAAGAGAGACTCTCTTTAGCGATCTCTTTTCTCCAGACGCCCTCAAAGGAAAAGGGGGTAGTAACCACAGCCAAAGTCAAGGCGCCTGTCTTTTTGGCAATCCTGGCTATTACCGGGGCTCCTCCGCTGCCACATCCTCCTCCCAGGCCACAGGTTATAAAAATCATATCGCTCCCCTGAAGAGCCTGCTCTATTTCTTCTTTCTGCTCTTCTGCTGAAACCTTACCCACCTCCGGATCCATTCCTGTTCCCAGGCCCTTGGTGGCCTCCCTACCGATTCTAATTTTCTGGTGGGCTCTTCCCTTTTTTAAGTCCTGGATATCGGCATTAACAGAGATAAGTTCTACTCCCTTAATTTTGTGCTTCATCATGCGGGAAATGGCGTTGGTGCCAGATCCGCCGACCCCGACTACTTTTATTTTAGTATTAGAACTCATGGAATAAAACTCCTAAAGAAATTTTTAATCTTTTCTTTAAATTTCCCTCCGGCGCCCGAGAGATTGCCACCCTCTTCGAAACTATATCCTTCCATAATCAGGCCCCAACTGGTAGCAAGGGCAGGATCTGCAGGCAGGGAGCCGTTGGCCTGAGGCGCCCCTACACGGCAGGGAAGTTTCAAATTCTTTTTAACAAGGTCTTTAATTCCGGGAAGTTTGGCTCCCCCTCCGGTAATCACCACTCCCGCAGGCAAGTTGCCCTGTTTCTGAGCCTTCTTAATTTCCTTTCTGGCAAAACTGAATATGTCAGAGAGGCGCGCTTCTACAATTTCATTTAATTCTTTTTGGGAAAAAACAAGAGGTTCTTCCCCCTCAAGTGGGATTTTTCTCTCCTGTTTTTTCTTGTCTGATTTTGGATTATACCCTGCAAAATCCAGTTTTATTTTTTCTGCGATATCAATATCAGTCTTAAAAGATACGGCGATATCATTTGTTATGTGGCCTGATCCCACGGGGAAAACGGCAAGATGTATTAAGTTTCCCTCTTCGTAAATTGCCATATCCGTGGTAGCGGCTCCTATATCCAAAACAACAACCCCCAGTTCTTTTTCTTTGGGGGTTAATACCGCCCTAGCGCTGGCTAAGGGGTTGGGGATCAGTTCGCTAATCTGAAGTTCAGATCTCAAAATGGCTTGCTTGGAATTATTTAAATAAGGGGAGAAGCAGCAGATTGCCAAAACATTGGTCTCTAATTTCACTCCCTCCATGCCCACCACTTCTTTGACCTTCTCTCCGCTGTCTACTACATATTCTTTGGGAAAGACTGCTACAATCTCTTTGTTGGAAGGAAGGGGAAAGATCTTGGCTTCGTTTATCACTCTCTCTACGTCTCCCTGCGATATCTTATTATCAGCCCGGGAAACCGAAACTGAACTGCTGGCGCAAACAGAAGAAAGATGCCCCCCTCCGAATCCTGCGTAAACATCTTCTATCTTCTGGCCGGAATTTTCCTCCACCCTTTCTACTAAAGAGTTAATGGCTTCTGAAACTTTGACAGGATCTACAACAACGCCCCGGGTGAGGCCCAGGGGAGAAATTTCTTCTTTTCCTAAAATCTCAAAAGAGTCCTCTTTTGGGTTTCTGGCGACAGACAAAACCTTGATAGCGCCTGTCCCTATGTCCAAAGCATTAATGATTTGGCGTCGTGCCATGTTTGTATAATGTATCGATATAAAGTTTTTGTTTTTTGAAAAACTCTCCCTCATCTTCTTCGTGATCGTATCCCAGAAGATGAAGTATGCCATGAAGCGCCACGCGGATAATTTCCTCTCTAAAATCTATATTAAAGTTTTTAGCATTTATTGCAACTTGCTCGGGGCAAATAATCACCTCTCCCAAATTCTTTTCTTGCCCCGGCGGAAGTATAAAGTCCTCGCTTCTCTCGAAAGAAAGAACGTCAGTAGGCTTGTCCTTTTTTCTGTACTTCCGGTTAATCTCTCTTATTCTCTCCGAAGACACAAAAAGTAAAGTTAAGTCGAAATTCTCTTTGTCTTCTTCTTTTAAAACAGACCCCCCTATATCTCTAATTTCTTTCTCTAAAACCTTAAAGTCAGTAAAGTTGCCGACTTCTATCATGCCAACTTAGACTTCACTTTCTCGCTTACCACTTTCCCGTCTGCTGTTCCCTTAATTTGGGCCATAACTTCTGACATTACCTTGCCCATATCCTGCATAGAAGAAGCATTTGTTTTTTCTATGGCCTGGTCAATTATCTTTTCGATGTCTTCTTCTGACAGCTGTTCTGGCAAATATTTTTGTAAAATTTCCATTTCTTCCTTTTCTTTTTGCGCCAACTCTTCCCTCCCTCCTTTTTGGTATTCTGAAATTGCCTCCTTTCTCTTTTTGACTTCAGAGGAAATAACTTTAATCATTTCTTCTTCTTTTAAAGAGACCTGATCCAAGTCCTCCTCCCCTTCTTGAGAAAACTTATACCTCTTCTCTTTTTCTTTCTCTAAGATAGAAGCCAGGAGGCCTCTCAAGGCCAAAACAGCTGTTTCTTCTTTGTTTTTAACAGCCTGATTAAGGTCTTTTTTTATATCTTCTTTTATTTCTGCCATTACCTTAACTGACCCAATTTTCTCATCTCTTCATATTGCTTCCTCTTCTCTTCCCTTCTCAAAGCAGATCTCTTTCTCATTTGCTCGCTTTTTTCTCTCTTATAGAACCTGTCTTTTCTGGCTTTAAGCAAAATGCCGCTTTTTTTCATTCTTCTGCCAAAGCGGCGAACCAGGCTTTGAGGGCTTTCCCTCTCTGATTTTTTAATTTCTAAAGGCATATTGAATTATTTTTTAGGGATTTTATCTTCCCAGCCACCCAACAAATGAAGATGGACGTGGGGAATCTCGCCTGTCCTCCCTATATTAAAGACAAGCTTGCATGCTGAAAATATATTTTTTTCTTTAGCGACCTTTTTAGCGGCTTCAATAACCGAAAGAATGTTGTCCTTTTCTTCCGCGAGGCTATCTTTCCATTCTATGTGCTTTTTGGGAACAAAAAGAATGTGGACCGGGGCCTCGGGATTAATATCTTTGAAACCCAAAACCTTTTCGTCCTCGTAAACTATCTCGGCAGGAACCTCTTTTTTAATAATCTGACAAAAAAGACAAGACATTATTTATATGTTTTACCTTAGCGAATCAAGCTCTGCTTATTTCTTTTTCTTTAAGTCTTTTTTCAACTTTTCAGATAATTTATCCATCTTCACTATCTGTTGTTTCCCATTTTCCATATCTTTAACTAGAGCGGTCTCATCCAGGGCCTCCCTCTGACCAATAATTAAAGTGTATTTGGCCCCCATTCTGTCTGCCCGGTTCAACTGGGCTTTAAGAGAATCCCTTCCCAAGGTCTCTTCTGTCTTAATATTTGACTTTCTGAATTCTTCCAGGAGTTTAAGTGCCTTTCGTTTAGCCAAATCTCCTAATTGAGCAATAAAAACATCGGGGCATCTCTTTTGAGAAGGGTCTTTCTGTTCTTTCATTAAACTAACTATCCTCTCCACGCCTGCTGCCCAACCCGCAGCCGGAGTGTCCTTCCCTCCTAGCAATTTGACCAAGCCGTCATATCTGCCGCCTCCCCCCAGGGCTAATTTGGAGACGCCTTCTTTGTCCGGCGTCTTGCTGTAAATTTCAAACACGGTTCTGGTATAATAATCCAGCCCTCTAACCAAATGAGGGTTTAGAGAATAAGGTATCCCTAATTCGTCCAGAAACTCTAAAGTTCTTTTAAGATGATCTTTGCAATCGTCGCACAGATGATCCAGTGTTTGGGGAGCCGAGGCGATAACTGGCTGGCATTTCTCCTCGTCGCAGTCCATAATTCTCAACACATTTTCTTTAACTCTCTTTTTGCAATTGGCGCACAAGGAAGACTCCTTGTTTCTAAAATAGTTGGATAAAAGCTTTTTGTAATAGGGACGGCATTGACTATCTCCTATGCTGTTTATCTCAACAACCAAATCTTTTATTCCTAATTGTTTTAAAATTTCGTAAAAAAGCTGGATCGTTTGGGCATCTACGACAGGACTTCCTTCCCCCAAAACCTCAAACCCGAACTGCCAAAACTGGCGGTATCTTCCTGCTTGGGGATGTTCGTATCTAAAACAAGGGCCGAAATACCATAATTTAAGAGGCTGAGGCAGGTTCCACATTCCATGCTCAAGATAAGATCTAACTACCGGGGCGGTCCACTCCGGCCTTAAGGCCAACAGGTCCCCCCCCTTGGTTTTTAAAGAAAACATCTCCTTCTTAACAATGTCCGTAGCATTTCCCACGCCCCGGGAAAAAAGGTCTGCATCTTCTAATAGAGGGGTATCTATTCTGCCAAAGTTGTAAAAATCAGCCATCTTTTCGGTTACTTTGCGTATCCTTCTGAAATAAGGCTGCTCTTCGGGCAATATATCGTGCATTCCGGTTGGGCTTTGGAATTTTGGTCTTCTTCCCATATTAGTATTTCGGTTTTTCAAATTTGGTTAGAGGAGATTCGCCCCAAACCCGAAAAAGGAATCTGCCGATAATATTATCTTCTGGCACTAGGCCAAACTTCCTGGAATCGTAAGAAAAGTTGCGGTTATCTCCCAAGACAAAATACTCGTCTTCTCCTAACTCAAAAGTGGCATTGCCTATTGTGTCTACTGAAGAAGGCAAATATTCTGACTCATCCAGGGCTTGACTCTTGTCCTTCTCGTATATACTCACCTTGTTCTCCTTTATCTCTACGACTTCCCCGGGCAGACCGACTACTCTTTTAATAAACTTTTGAGAGGGATTTTCTGGATATTTAAAGACAATCACCTCCCCCCTCTGGGGGCCCCTGAATTGATAACTAAGTTCATCAATGATCAAATAGTCCCCTTCTGAAAAATTGGGAGTCATAGATTGCCCCTTGACTATAAAGGGCTGAAAGACAAAATACCTGATAGGAATTACTATCAAGGCTGCAATAACTGCTATCTTTGATATCTCCCAAATAAAGGAAAAAACCTTTTTCATGTTTATGCATTATAGCAGTTTTTTTACCAATTGCAAATAAAAAAAGGGCTGCGATTTTCGCAGCCCTGAGTTTAAATTAGGCGTGGTTTAAAGGTGCAATTTCAACCGGCACCACCGTGGCTCCCTTGACTTCAAGGAAGTCAAGGTATACCTGAGGAATCGAGCCGGTGACAAACATCACTTCCTGGGCACGATTGTCCAGGAATATCTCCTGAAGAGCCAAAACGACAGAGGGGTCGACCTCAGAGAGGTCTCCAGCCATCAGGACTCTTCCTTTTATCTCGGCAAAAGGAAACCCGATATGAAGGGGGGTTCTCTCTTTAGCCGGCAAGGGGCGCTTTGCTATCAAACGCCGGTTCCGGGCTTCTTGAAGATTGATCAGGACTGAGGTCTCCCGGGGGCAATTAGCCCTTTGGCATACTTCAATCCCGGATTCTCTTACCGAGGAAAGCCCGTGGGTGGTAAGCACTTTCAACCCTTGAGAAGTGGTTCTTGAAAAAAAGCAGCAAGCATCATATCTTTTGGTTACGTCTAAGCCGAGGCGAGTAACCAAAGAAAAGGCTAAATCCAAACTTCCGTTGCCTCTTTTCAGCCCGTGAAGATCCACCACCAGGTCAACAGGACCCGTCTCTTGGATCTTAGAGAGTAACAAAGTGGGGTCTGGCTCCGCGGTTTCTACGCAAGATGTTGCAGAAACATCCATGTTACTGGCTTCCTTGTTCTTGAGGGGTTTACGACAGACACTACCTACCTGGAAAAACCTTGACGCAGGGTGGATCAGGAGACGCAACAACATCTCTTCTCCTTTTCCGCCTTCTCTGTTTCCGTTGGAGATTAGTTACCAAACGACGGAGATCGCCCCAAGTAGCGTCCACAGAGAACAACTGATTAAAACTCCTGGTCAGATTTTTCATCTCTCCTTCGTCTCCGGGATCTGATCCCTGACGAAGCAGAAACCTTTTCTGGGAAGGGGTGAGATCCCCGACTGAAGCAATTGTCTGCATTATTTTCCTTTCTTCTCTCGGGCTTCAGGAAAAAGAATTACGGCTCTGGGGAAGAATAAAATCAGGGTGGTTTCAAGGGGTTCTTCATCTTCCTTCTCCTCTATTACCTTGTGAAAGAACGGATCCTGCTCTCTAGCAAGATCATCATTCTAAGATTATACAAAAGAAGAGCTCTTTTTGTCAATGTATAGAAATAAAGAGGGCCGAGTATTTTTCATACTCGGCCCTTGCCCTCTCTTAATCATCCGACAGGTCCTCGATCACTTCTTCTGCTTCCTCCCTGACATCCTCTGAAGGATCATCCCGGCTGATCTTTTCTAGCCGTCTAATCGCTGGGTCGTCTTTTTCCAAGATATCCCCCAGTTTCTTGACGGCTTTTTCTCTGACCTCAGGCTCTGGGTCTGAAGCAGCGCAGGAAAGAAGAATCCTCTTAGAAACAGATTGGGGAATCTCCTCCAAGTCGTCAAGGGCGTCCAGGCGTTCGTCTTTATCGCCTGTTCGCATGGTCAAAGAAAATTCAGCGATCTTTTGGCGCAACAGGAGAACTTCCACCCGCTGGTAGGCTCTCCTTGCTTCCTGCCTGACCTCTTCTGAGGGGTCTTTGGAGCCCGCTCTTTCAAGAACAGGGAGAACTTTCTCGCTCTTTACAGAACCGAGGATCTCCACTGCCTTCAGGCGAACCTCTTGGGCAGGATCTTCCTTAACTGACTCCTCCAGACGCTCAAGCGCCTCTTCATCTTCTCCGGAGAGAGTGAAGCCGCCCAAAGTATCCAGGGCTGCCATTCTTTCCGAGGACTCTGTAGAGTCCAGTCTCTCAAGGGTCTTTTCCAGAGCCTTTTTCCTCTTGTCGTCTTCCGGGACTCCGGAACGAGGAGTTCTAGGAAAAGGATCCTGCAGAATGGCCGGCCCTCTTGTAGCGGCGGGCTCTCTCCGTCTGCCGCCGTAAGTAGGTTCCGGGGCGCCCGTATAGGGGCTCCGTCCGCCACTGTAGCGATCGTGGCTGGCATACCTTGTCCTGCTGCCGCCGTAAGTAGGTTCCGGGGCACCCGTATAGGGGCTCCGTCCGCCTCTACTGCGCCGGCGATGGTCAGGGTAGTCGCCGTAATAACCGCCCCTGTCGTGGTCAAAAACGACAGTGACGTCACCGTATTCGGTGCCTATCGTAACGCTACCTCCCAAAATGTGGTCAAAAAAATCACCATCGTCGTCATCATCATCGGCTCGGGCAACACTGGGCAGGAAAAAAACCCCTGCCAGCAAAATCGTCAGCAAAGCGATCTTGGCCTTCATCGTACTACTCCTTATGTTAGGGTTTTCTGTTAAAGAACCAAACTTTACAATCTGCCCCTATTATAGCAAATATCTTCTATTTGTCAATACATAGAAAATAAAGAGGGCCGAGTATTTTTTATACTCGGCCCCTATTTTTTCTGCGTCGGAACCGCCTCTCTCATCTCCTACCGCAATAAACGGGTTCTGGGGCACCAGAGTAAGGACTCCTGCCCCTCTTGTAGTAACCATAATCCCCGTTTTCGTAGTAGACGCTGACGGAACCATGTTCGGTATCAACGGTAGCGCCGCCTTCATCGAGAACGACTCCACCCTCTCCCGTTGAAGAGGCACAGCCCGTGAAAAAAACCCCTGCCAGCAAAATCGTCAGCAAAGCGATCTTGGCCTTCATCGTACTACTCCTTATGTTAGGGTTTTCTGTTAAAGAACCAAACTTTACAATCTGCCCCTATTATAGCAAATATCTTCTATTTGTCAAGGGTTTGTTATGGTTCAATACCTTTGCACCACTCTTTAGTAAAATGTATGTATATGGCATACACAAAAAAATGTGGGAGGCCCGTCCTCCCACATTAATCTGTCCGAAATGTGTATTAACTAACTAAAGTTTAACTTCTAGAAAACGAGAATACTTTTTTAGAAATAAAGAATAGAATTGCTAAAGCAACGGGCAGTATTAAAAGCCAGAAATACCATCTCTTAAATAGATCTGAAGAAAATATGAGACCGGCAGCAGCGCTAGTTCTTCCCTTAACCGCGATATCTATCTCTGCGTAATCTGAAGCAGAAGAATCGTTTACACTTACCTCTCCTATCACCTCCACCTGTTGGCTGGTCTCTAGATCTTTGAGGGCTTTGCCCTGAAAACTGATCGTCCTGGTTGTATTGCTGGGCAGAAAACCAATACCAACCCCCCTCTCAATGTTTCCGGAGAGGGAATTCCCTTCCATTGTTAGTTCATTATCATAATCTATTTCCGGAGGAAGGGTAGCCTTAACCGTAACTCTATCTAAATCTTCGGGCCCGCTATTGGTAATATTCATTAAGAAGTAAACTTTCTCGCCCGCATCTGTTTTTATAGACTCTTGCCATCTGTTCTGTCCTTCCGCATTTTTTACCAGCATTGAGAAAACTAATCCCAGACAATCCTCAAAACAGCTGCAGCTGTTTTCTCCACAGTTGCAGGAGCCGTCTCCGCAATGCTCGCACGCTTCACAGTAGTCTTCAGATCCTTCTTGGCAAGTAGAGCCATCACACTTAAGATTATTGAAGCAGACTCCGTTACTACACCCGTCTAAGGTGCATTCGTTGTCATCAGAACATTCTCTGTATTTGTCCTGCCTTCCCCCATTTGAGTCATACCAGTACATATCGTCTTGGTAGCATCCCTTTGTGTAGTGAGCATAATATGTCTGCTGAGGGGTTACGCAGGAAGAATTGTATTGGCAAGAAGGGCTGCCCGAATAACAGGTTTCAGCATAAGTACAGTAATCGGAGACCTGCCAGTTTCCCCAATCCCAGTCACTCCATCCTTCTGTGCACTGAGAACTTTGCCCTGAACAATATTTAAATCTACTTTTAGTTCTTTTTCCAACGTCGGCGCCGCATCCTGTACCCCAGGGACATCCGTATTGAGTTTGGGTAGAGACATCACAAACTGTGTCATCTGACTTGTAGTAGCATCCGTCGCAGCAGGGGCCACTGGAACATTCGCACTCTGAAACACACCTGCCGTTGCTGCAGGTTTCATCAGAATCACATCTTTCAACTAGTTCTCTTTCTGTGCGAGTATCTGAATAACAAGAGCCGTTAGAGCATCCTTTCTCATAGCAAGTTATTTCTTCATAAACGTCTCCATTGTAGCAGTAATTATCGCCATCATCCTCGCAGTAGTCTGATCCGCAATCTTCGTATTTATTCAAACGATGTCCATCTGCGTCATACCAGTAGACGTCGTCGTGATAACAAGCCAGGTGGTCTTCTTCTTCATCATCAACTCTTACAGAGCAGGTGGCTGTCTTGCTGTCGTTTCCAGACCTTACTGTTACGGTTGCAGAATAAGTGCCGGGAGAATAGAATTTCTCTTCACAAGTAGAAGAATGATAATCATAACAGTCTCCATGCCACTCATAGGAGTAGTAATATCCGCTACCGCCGCTTGCTGAAACAGAGAAGGTTACTTCTTCTCCGATTTCTGCAGGATCTGGATAAGTGTCGCAGGTAATATAAAGGTCGTCGTCTCTTACGCAAACGCCATTATTGCAACTTTCATTGTATCCGCAATCATCGTATTTCTCTTCCCTGTTGCCGCAGGAATCATA
>CAYXTC010000002.1:11682-28886 GCA_964468405.1 uncultured Candidatus Saccharibacteria bacterium
CCGTAACAGGCTTTGTGATCGTGATCTGTGCAGTCTGCTACACAAGCGCCGTTCTCACAGGTTTCATTGTATCCGCAATCATCGTATTTCTCTTCCCTGTTGCCGCAGGAATCATACCAGTAGACGTCGCCTCCGTAACAGGCTTTGTGATCGTGATCTGTGCAGTCTGCTACACAAGCGCCGTTCTGGCAGGTTTCATTGTATCCGCAGTCATCGTATTTCTCTTCCCTGTTGCCGCAGGAATCATACCAATAGACGTCTCCTCCGTAGCAGGCTTTGTAATCGTGGGAAGTACACCCTTGTTCAACAGAAACAGAGCAAGAAGCACTCTGGCTTTGGCTTCCAGACGTCACAGAAACTGTCGCTTTGTGATTTCCAGAAGAAGAGAAAGCCCTATGACAATCACTGCCTGTGCCGCTACAGGCCCCAGACCAAGAATAATCATACGATCCTGTCCCCCCGGAAACAGAGGAAACAAAAGTTGAAGACTCCCCTGTCTTAATAGATTTTGGAGAAGCATGGCAAGAGACACTTAAATCCGGGGGAGATTTAGGACAGAGATTTAAATCTCTAAGAGTCCCAGAAACTTCGGTGTTATAAAGTCTTACGGTTGGATAATAAGAGCCTCTCTTCCCTATGATCTTATTTCCTAAATAATACCACCTTCTATACGCCTGGGTGCGACCGTTATAAGAAAGTATTATTTTACTAAAACCAACTTCAATCTGGTAATTGTCTTTTAGTTGTATTTTTATCTCATCATCGCAGCCTGCTTTAATTTTAACATCTCTTATGGCACATTTTGCAACGCCTTTTCCGTTATAGACGACTTTTCCGTTTTTCATTATTCTAAAATCATCATCAACGCACATACCGCGAATCCCAAGCCTTGAGCCAAGCGCAGAATCAGCATAAATGAAACCCACCGCTAAGAGAAAAACGAGGAAAAATATCTTAAATAAACTTTTATAATTTTTCATAAACGTTACTAAGTGTTATCTTAAGTATCATTACATTATAATAATAAAGAGTTTTTGTCAAGACCCTGGGCAGCGTATCGTAATACCTTCTACGCTTTTCTGATAACTTGGATCTGAAAACTATGTATCGGCTGGCTACCATCGTGTGTTGGCAAAAATACAACACAAACTAACCAGGCCAAGGATCCCTCCCGAATTAGGATTAAAGAGAAAGTTCTATGCCAGGCTCCTTTTGAAAATTCAACACACGAATTAAGACCTTAGAACATGGAATACAACGACACAAAGCACCATGGCTTAAACGGCAAGCCCAACCGATCTCTTGGGCTAGAGTGTAAAATATGTATACCGGAAATAAATTTAAAAGTTGAAAAATAAATGGTAAAATAGGTAACATATGAAGTTGGTATTCGGACTGGGAAATCCAGGGATAAAATACAGGAACACGCCTCATAATATCGGGTTCGAAGCATTAGAAGAATTAGCGAGAAAGAATGCCTTTCCTGATTTTTCTTCATCGAAGAAGACTCATTCTTTGTTTTCCAAAAAAGAAAATATTATTCTAATTAAGCCCCAAACTTTTATGAATAAGTCGGGCCTGGCAGCAAAAGAGGCTATGAACTTTTGGCAGGGAGACCAGATGATCGTAGTCCACGACGATATTGATCTTCCTTTCGGCAGGATAAAGGTCTCAGAGAACAGGGGGTCTGCCGGCCACAAGGGAGTGGAGTCTATTATTCAAGAAACTGGGAACAAGGAATTTGTAAGAATCAGAATCGGGGTAAGCCCCGGAAGAAAGATTGATGACCCGGAAAAGTTCGTGCTCCAAAAGTTCTCCCGAGGACAAGAAACAAAAGACGTTGTTATAGAAAAATCAGTTAATGCCCTAGAGGACATTCTTAAAAAGGGCACAGAAAAAGCAATGGCAAAATATAATTGACAGCCCCATATGGTTCCTATACCATAGAAATCCTATTTAAAAATGAATCGGTCAGAAAAGGAAATTTTAATAGCAGGAATAACCCCCTATTTTCTAGAAAGGGGGTTCTTGTGGTTTGCAAAAAATAAAAACAAGATAAAGCGAGCGAGAAAAAGACAATCTTTTTTTCAGGAAAACACCCTCTTTCTTGAAAAAGATCAGGAATTAAGGATTTCTCATTTAATAAGAAAAATTGACGAACTGGGATATGAAAAGGTGCAAACCATAGACGTCCCTGGAGAGTTTTCCCAATTGGGAGGAATCGTTGAGATTTTTCCCGTTAACCGAAGAAACGCTGTAAGGTTAGATTTTTTAGGTAATAAAATAACCAATATTGAGATACTAAAAAAAGGAGTAAAAAGGGAGAAAGAAAGCAAAGACCTTTTGAAGAAAAAACTTAGAAGCCAGAAAAAATATTCTGATCTCAAAGGAATAAAGCAAGGAGATTGCCTTGTCCACTTAGACCACGGAATAGGCGTTTTCCAGGGATTTGAAAAGTTTAAGGAAAAGGAATATTTTCTCTTAGAATACGCCCAAGGAGACCGCCTTTTCGTACCAAAAGGACTAGAGAGAAAACTAACCAGATATGTAGGATTCCTCGATCCTCCCATTTCAAGACTAAACGCTACAACCTGGCAAAAAACCAAAAGAAAAACAAGGGAAGAAGCAGAAAAACTAGCAAAGGAACTCCTTAAGATCTACTCCAGAAAAGAAACAACCACCCGCCCCCCTTATCCTTCAGAAGACGAATTCGATTCTCAACTGGCCGCCTCTTTTTTATATAATGAAACGCCGGACCAAGCAGAAGCTATTGAGGATATAAAAAGGGATTTAGAAAAAGAAAAACCCATGGACAGAGTAGTCTGCGGAGACGTAGGATTCGGCAAAACAGAAGTAGCCCTCAGGGCTGCAGTTAGGGTAGCCAAATCGGGAAGGCAGGCCGTCTTAATATCCCCGACCACTATTTTGGCTAACCAGCACTACCAAAATTTCAAAGAAAGGCTTAGAGATCTTCCCTTTAAGATTTCCCTACTAACGAGATTCCAAAAAAATCAACAAGAAGTTATGAGAGATATTAAAGAGAACAGGACGGATATAATAGTAGGAACTCACAGACTGCTATCGGAAGATATTGCCCCTCTCCTTTTTCAAAAAGAAAATTCCGGTCTTTTAATCATTGATGACGAACAAAGATTCGGAGTAAAGCAAAAAGAGAAATTAAAAAAGTTGAGGGGCTCCCTTGACGTGCTCTCGCTCTCTGCGACCCCGATACCCAGAACTCTTCATCTTGCCCTCTCTTCTTTTAAAGAGATAAGCCTGATTCAGACGCCGCCCCCGGGAAGACTACCTACAAAAACTTTTGTACTCCCCTACTCTTTGAAAACAATCAAGAAAGCAATAAACAAAGAAATCAAAAGAGGGGGCCAAATATATTATCTGCATAATAGGGTTCGGAGCATAGAAAAAGCAAGACAAAGATTCCAAAAAATATTTCCTCGTCTAAAGATCGGGTTGGCTCACGGAGCAATGAAAGAGAACGAATTGTTAGAAAATATATACTCCCTGGAAAAAGGGAAAATAGATATGCTAATAGCAACCACTATTATAGAGAACGGTATTGACTTAAAAAACGTAAATACTCTAATAGTAGAAGAGGCCAGCAAGCTGGGGCTGGCTCAGGCTTATCAGATAAGAGGAAGGGTGGGTAGGTCTTGTAAAGAAAGTTTCGCCTATTTTTTGTCAGGCTCCAAACTAACCCCTAAAGCCCGAAAAAGACTTAGGGCTCTTGAAAAAGCCAATCAACCCGGGTCGGGGTATAGGGTCGCCCTAAAAGACCTGGAGATCAGAGGAGCCGGCAATGTATTAGGCAAAGAACAGTCAGGAACCATAAACCGGGTCGGGCTTAATCTGTACTGCCAAATGATAAGCCAGGCAGTGGAGAAAATAAGAAAAAGCCCGACCGAATAGCCGGGCTATAATTTTAATTAGGTAAAAGAACAAGAGTAATGGCGCCGATCTGGGCCACTTCTTTTTCAGAAGAAGAAACAGAGATCTCTCTGCCGACCAGTTCACCGGCTCCTCGTCTTTCAGAGATTTTCTCTGAAATGTTCGCCAAGAAGACGGTAACCGCAATCTCTTCGCTCACATAAACAGCCCCTCGAAACTTAACTTTATCCACGCTGCGGAAAAGAACTGTTCTTCCCTTGAATTCGGGACGAATTACAGACCAGTAAACCCCAAGGGTCTGGGCTGCCATTTCAATCATGTCCACGCCCCGAAAGACCATATTGCCTCTATCCACTGCATGGCCTTCACAATTCTCAAGCTTTACTTCGAATTCTCCCCTTACGTAATCTCCGGGATAGACGAAGACTCCGTCTAAAAGAAGCTTGTTTCCTCGATGAGGAAGTACTTCCATTATTTCCGACAAAGTAAGGTTCTTCGCGCAAAGAGTGTCGCCTATTGCTTGCGTTGCTGGATTTACCATGATATGCTCCTTGTGTTATTTTAAAGAACTTTTATTGTGTTATAATACATAAAAATTTAATGCCTGTAAAGAAAATGAAATTAGTAATTGTCGAAAGTCCGACAAAAGAAAAAACTATTCAGGGGTTTTTGGGCAAAGAATTCAAGACCACCTCCTCTTACGGACACGTTCGCGACTTACCAAAGTCCAAGCTTGGAGTGGATCTAGAAAATAACTTTCAGCCAAATTACATTATTCCCACAAAAAAAAGAAAAGTAATCTCTTCCCTTAAAAAAGAGGCGGAAAAATCAGATGAAGTAATTTTGGCCACAGACGAGGACAGAGAAGGAGAAGCTATTGCCTGGCATCTTTCTGAGGTTTTAAAACTAGAAGATCCCCAACGGATCGTCTTTCATGAGATTACCAAACCTGCCATAGAAGAATCACTCAGAAACCCAAGAAAAATAGATCCCCAATTAGTAAATGCCCAACAAGCAAGAAGAGTATTGGACAGGGTTGTGGGATATAAACTCTCCCCCTTCTTGTGGAAAAAAGTAGCCAGAGGGCTATCCGCAGGAAGAGTCCAGTCAGTGGCCTTAAGGCTGATAAATGACAGGGAAAAAGAAATTAAAAATTTCAACCCCCAAGAATACTGGAAAATTACGGCTTTATTCGAAAAAGGAAAAGAATTCGAAGGAATTCTCATTAAAAAAGGAGAGAAAGCCATTCCTAAAATGGGCATTAAGAGCCAAACTGAGGCGAATAAAATATTAGAGGAGTTAAGGGAGGCTAAGTATAAGGTAGAAAAGGTTGATAAGAAAGAAACCAAAAAGAACCCCCTACCCCCTTTCACCACCAGCACCCTTCAACAGGATGCTTGGGCCAAACTAAGGTTTCCTGCCAGACTGACAATGAGCGTGGCCCAGCAGTTATACGAAAGGGGCTTTATAACCTACCATAGAACAGATTCTTTAAATCTCTCTAACTCTTCTTTGGCAGCCGCAAAAAAAGTTATCGGGAAAAAATACGGAGAAAAATTCTGGGCAGGATATTATAAAAGATATAAGGCCCGAGGCAAAACACAGGAAGCCCATGAAGCGATAAGGCCCTCAGACCCCAAAAAAGAACCCGATAAACTAACCGGAAACCAGAAAAAACTCTACACTATAATTTGGCAGAGATTTATTGCCTGTCAAATGGCTCCTGCTATTTTTGATTCTACTAAAGCAGATATTGAGGCAAGCACCTCTCATACTTTTAGAGCCACCGGACAAATAATGAAATTCGCAGGGTTCTTAAGGGTTTACCCGATGAACTTTAAAGAATCTGAGATCCCGGAGTTAAAAAGAGAGGAACCAATAAACCTAAAAAGATTAACCCCGTCTCAACATTTCACCCAGCCTCCTCCTAGATACACAGAAGCCTCTTTGGTCAAAGAGTTAGAAAAGAACGGCATAGGAAGACCCTCCACCTACGCCACTATCATCTCAACTATTCAAGCAAGAAATTATGTTCTTAAAAACGAACAAAAAAGGCTCTATCCTACAGAAATAGGAACAGTAGTAAACAAAATTTTAGTAGAACATTTCCCCAGGATCGTTGATTTAAAATTTACAGCAGGAATGGAGGAAAAACTAGATAAGATAGCGGAAGGAAAGTTTAAATGGACAGAGGTCTGCGAAGAATTATACACTCCCTTTGCTCGGAATTTAGAGAAAAAATATGAAGAAGTCTCCAAAAAAGAATTCACAGAAAAACCAACCGGCAGAAAGTGCCCAAGGTGTGGTTCTGAATTATTCCTAAGGCTGGGCAGATTTGGAAGATTCTATGCCTGCTCCAACTTCCCGGAGTGCAAATACACAGAGCCCCTAGAAGACAAAACCTTGAATATTAAATGTCCAAAGTGCCAGAAAGGAGAGATAACAGAAAAAAGAACCAAAAAGGGAAAAATCTTTTACGGATGCAACAGATTTCCCAAATGCGACTTCGCTTTATGGGACAAGCCCACAGGAGAAAAATGCCCCAAGTGCGGTTCTCTTCTGGTAGAAAAAGGAAAAAAGATAAAATGCTCCAATAAAGATTGCGATTTTGAAAAAGATGTGTCAAAATAAATAGATTCGCCGGAGTGCTGGAATCGGAAGACAGGGCGGATTCAAAATCCGCTGTCCCTAAAGGACGTGTGGGTTCAAGTCCCACCTCCGGCACCAAAAAAGCGGGGGTTTCCCCGCTTTTTATTATTTCTCGTTCCAGTCCACTCTTTTCCCCTTCCTGGAGGCTGCTTTCTCTGTAAACCCTTCGGGATATCTTTTCTTTAGCTTTTCTATATTCTCCTCTAGAACTTCTTCCATGTTCCAGCTAAAAAAGTTGCAGATCATGGCAATGTACCAAAGAGTATCTCCTAAGTTCTCTCTTATGCCTTCTTTTTGGTCATTGCCGTGGGAGTAGGTCTTTTTAATACATCCCGCCAAGTCCCCTGCTTCTCCCGCTACCCCCAGGCCCCAAGTCATTATTTCTTTTTCCGGCTTCTCGAATTCCTTGGCTGTGTTCTTGGTTAACTTTTGGTATTCTTCTAGATTCATACTTTCTTGATTATTATTTTTTTAATTATTACAGCAGCGATTCCTGCTACAACCATTCCCCCCAAAATATCCGAGGGCCAATGAACACCTGCGAACACCCGGGCCAAACCCATCAAAAGAGCTCCTGCAAAAAAGAGGGTTCCTGCGTTTTTGTTTTTGTAAAGGAGAAAAAAGGCAATAGCAAAATAGAAAGCGGCATGCCCAGAGGGAAAAGAAGCATTGCCCGGGTCTTCCAAAAGCGTTTTTACTCCTTCTATCGCCTCGAAAGGCCTCGGCCTCGCCCATAACCAATAAATGATGTTGGTCAGAACAAGGCGGGCCAAAAGAGCAGATAGCAGGCTCCCCACTACTGCCCTCCAAAATTTGTGAAATCTTAAAAAAAATAACAGAAGAAGGGCTGTTATTAAAAAATACCCCAAATAGTCGGACAAAAAAACTCCCAGAAAATCTAATCCTTGCCATCTCCCCACCAACCCATTAATTAATTCGAAAAGATAGTAATCCATTATTTATTAAGATTCAAAAGATTTTCTAGAAGACAGGCCACGGTCAAAGGTCCCAGTCCGCCGGGCACAGGCGTAATATAGCTGGCTTTTTTTGAAACCTCTTTAAAGTCTACATCCCCTGTTAGTTGGCCTTTATCCAAAGAAGTGCCAGCGTCAATAACAACAGCGCCCTCTTTAACGTCTTCTCCTTTAATTATTTTAGGTTTTCCTATTCCAGAGATTATAAGGTCCGCCTCCCTTAAAATATCCCTAGGCCCCTCTGTGTCCTTTTCAACTATAGAAAAATCCACTCCCTTTTTGCCAAGCCAGACAGAAAGAGGCTTACCTACTAATCTTCCTTTCCCCAAGAGAACAACTTTTTTCCCTGACAGAGAAATAGAATATTCTTTTAAAAAATGATTTACTGCTCCAACCACGGGGGGGAGAACCAGAGAATCGCCGAACTCAAACTCTTTAAAGCCTTTTTCAGACAATACGTCTGGATCTTTCTCCTGAGGAATAGAATTTAATACCTCTTGAGAATCAAACCCAGGAGGCAAGGGCAGCTGCACTACCAGCCCGCAGTTTTCCTCTGATGTTTTCTTAATTCCTTTTATTAGATCCTCCTGATTTATCTTTTCCTCAAACTCCGCCTTCCTGAATTTCACAGAAGCCGCCTCGCAGGCCTTCTCTTTCTGTTTAATAAAGCTTCGGGAGGCAGGATCTCCCCCAACCAAAACCACAGCCAAAGAAAGATTTAACTGTGCTTCTTTAATCTCTCCTAATATCTTTTTAGAAAGGGTTCTCCCATCTAATAATCTTGCCATATTTTAAGGAAGAGGGAATTTCTTACAAAGATCTTTAACTTCTTTTCTTACCTTTGAAATATTTCTTTTATCCGAAATAACTTCTGAAATCCAGAATGCTATTCTTTCCATCTCCTTCTCCTTCATGCCTCGAGTGGTTATGGCCGGAGTGCCCAACCTTAATCCAGAGGGCTTAAAAGGAGGGTTAGGATCAAAGGGTATTGCGTTTTTATTAGTAGTAATGCCCGCTTTCTCCAGTCTCTGCTGGGCCTCTTTTCCTGAGACATCTTTATTCCGCAAGTCAATAAGTATTAAATGATTGTCAGTGCCGCCGGTCACTAAATTAAATCCGCAACTTCTTAGTTTTTCTGCTAACTTCTTGCAATTCTTCACAATCTGATTGGCATAAGTTTTAAATTTTGAAGAAGAGGCTTCCTTCAAACAGACCGCAATGGCGGCAATGGAATTCTCGTGGGGTCCTCCTTGAAGACCGGGGAAAACGGCTTTGTCTATTTTTTTCGCCAGATCCTTATCCTTATTAATGCCCTTTTTGGTAGTCATTATTATCCCTCCCCTGGGACCCCTAAGGGTTTTATGGGTGGTGGTAGTAACAATATGGACATAGGGAGCGGGATCTGGATGAACTTTTCCTACTACCAGGCCGGCAATGTGGGATATATCAGAAGCCAAATAGGCACCAACTGAATCCGCAATCTTCCCTAGTTTCTTCCAGTTAAATACGCGGGGATAGGCAGTAGCCCCCACCCAAATAAGTTTGGGCTTGTGTTTTTCGGCCAACCTCTCAATCTCTTTATAGTCTAAAAGGAGCGATTTCTCGTCCACGGTATATTGAACAGAGTTATAGTACTTAGCAGAAAAATTAACTTTCCAGCCATGAGTAAGGTGCCCTCCGTGGGCCAAGTGCATGCCCATTATCGTATCCTTGGGGTCGCAGACAGCAAAATAAACTGCTTGGTTGGCGGGAGAACCGGAATAGGGCTGGACATTAACATAAGGAACTTTGAACATTTTCTTCGCCCTTTCTCGGCAGAGATTCTCTATTTTATCGTAATACTCCAGGCCGGCATAGTATCTTTTGCCGGGGTAGCCTTCTGCGTATTTATCCGTAAGAACAGAGCCCAGCATTTCTCTAACGGGGGAGGAGGTATGATTTTCAGAAGGAATCATCTCTAGGGTGGTTTCCTGTCTTTCTTTTTCTTTTTGATAAAGTTTAAAAACCTTAGGATCTGTTTTTTCAATTCTCATATTATTTTCCCCTCCTTATAATCTTGGGTTTGTCTTTGCTGAAATCAACCACAGTGGAGGGATTGCTGTAGGGAAGATTTCCAGCAGAAAGGACCAAACTCGGCCTTAGTTCCTGATCCTCGAAATAGCGAAAAACCTCCTCTATTCTAAGGGCGGAGGGTTGGCCTGAAATATTAGCAGAAGTCCCCGTCAGAGGCTTGTTGAATTTATCAATAATATCTTTAATTAATTTGTTATCTGGGATTCTAAGGCCCACTGTTTTCTTTTTGGCATAAATTGACTTTGCCAAGTCGGCATTTTTCTTCCTCGACAAGGCCACCGTTATCTTGCCGGGCCATATCTCTTCCAAAAACATTTCCATCTCCTTATCCATCTTCGCGTACTTATTCGCCATCTCCATATCTTTCACAAAAACAGACACTGCTTTCTTCTTATCTCTCTTTTTTATCTTAAAAAGTTTCTCAACTGCTTCCTTGTTGGTGGCGTCAGCCAAAAGGCCATAAACCGTATCTGTCGGACAGGCTACAACCTGTCCCCTTCTCAAATAATCCACTGCTTTGTCTGCGGCCGCTGGGGACTTGGCAGAAATAACCTCAAACCTCCTGTTCCTCCAAAAAAGTTTTTTAAATTTCTTAAACGACTTTAGCAGATAAGAAACCTGAATGATGTCGGCTGGATTGCCAAAGTCAACCCAAAAGTCCTTTATCCTTTTTATCTTGACCTTTTTCTGTTTGGCCAGCAAATTAACGGCATCGGTAATTTCATATTCGCCCCGCGGTGATTTCTTAATTTTATTCAATTTATCAAAAATATCCGGAGTAAACTTATAAAGTCCTGTATTCACTAAATTGCTGACAAACTTTTTAGGCTTTTCTACAATCTTTTTCAAGAACCCGTCTTCTTCCACCAAAACACCGTATTTTTCCGGATGCTTTCTCCAGGCTCCGGCGATGCGGCAGTATTTGCCCTTTTTCCCCATTGCTTTTAGATCGTCGACAGAATAAAGATTGTCCCCGCATAAATAAATAAAGGATTTATTCTTTAAAACTTTTTTGGCACACATTAAAGGACAGGCGGTGCCGTACATTTTATCTTTAGGACCTAACATGTTGTACTGGCTTACTGTCTTTATCAGGTATTGATTTTTCCTTAGACTTTTAAGAGGTGGCTTATATTTTTTAAGGAACTCCTCTATAAGTTCTTCTTTATACCCTATTACCAAGAATATCTCGCGGTAACCCGCCCTGAAGAGGTTGTCTAAGAGATAGGCCAAAAAGGGCCTCTTTTTGACCTTTATTAGATGTTTGCTTTTTCTTTTTGTTAGATGCAACATCCGGGTGCCCTCACCCGCTGCCGCAATTACTGCTTTTTTAATCATAAACAATATTAACAAGTTTATCAGGAACAAAAATAACTTTCTTTATCTCTTTTCCTTCTGTCCATTCTTTTATCTTTTTAGAAGACAGGGCCTTGCTTTCTGCTCCCTTCTGATCTATCCCTTTTTTAACTTCTATTTTATCTCTAACTTTTCCATTTATCTGAACAATTAAAGAAATACTCTCTTCTTCTATTAATTCTTCTTTAAAGTCGGGCCATTTTTGGCTACAGCAAAGACCTCTCCCGGTCCAAAGTTCTTCTGCTATGTGAGGGGCAAAAGGCGATAAAATCTTTAAAAAGTCTTGGAAGTCCTTTTGGGAAAGTCCTTTCTTCTGGCAAGAATTAACAAACTCCATTAGAGAGCTGATTGCCGTATTAAACTTCATCTTCTCGATATCTTCGGAAACCTTTTTAATCGTTTTGTGAAGCAACTTCTTTGTCTCTGGAGGAGCCTGTTTTTTAATGATGTCTTTTAATCTCCAAACCTTTTCCAAGAATCTCTTTGCTCCGATTAGCCCCTTAGTGTCCCAGGGGATCATCTGCTCAAAAGGACCCATAAACATTTCATAAACTCTTAAGGCATCTGCCCCGTACTTTTTTCTTACATTATCTGGGTTTACAACATTGCCCTTAGATTTAGACATCTTGATTCCTCCTTCTCCCAAGACAATGCCGTGAGAGGTTCTTTTTTGGTAAGGCTCGGAGCCTAAAGATTTGGGCAAGGCCCCTATATCCCATAGGAATTTGAAAATAAATCTTGAATAGAGCAGATGCAAGGTAGTATGTTCCATGCCCCCGTTATACCAGTCAACAGGCATCCAGTATTTGAGTTTTTCACCACTTGCAATCTTTTTGTCATTACAAGGATCGCAATAGCGAAGGTAATACCAATTAGAACCGGCCCAGTTGGGCATAACATCTGTTTCTCTCCGGGCTCTGCCGCCACATTTGGGGCACTCGGCATTAACCCATTTTTCCACTTTGGCCAAAGGCGACTCTCCTTTCTCGGTGGGCTTGTATTCTTTCACCTTAGGCAGTCTTATCGGCAGATCTTTTTCCGGAACGGGAACCCATCCGCATTTTTGGCAATAAACCATAGGAATAGGCTCGCCCCAATAGCGCTGGCGAGAAAAGATCCAATCCCTCAATTTATAGCAAACAGACCCCTTGCCCAACCCCTTTTTAGAAAGCCATTTAGTAATCTTAACCGAAGCCTCTTGTGACTCTAATCCTTCAAAATCTCCAGAATTAGCAAGGGGGCCCTCGCCTCCATAGGCCTCCTTTTTGATATCCCCCCCTTTAATCACTTCGATCACAGGGAGATCATACTTCTTAGCAAATTCAAAATCTCTCTGGTCATGCGCGGGCACTGCCATTATGGCGCCTGTACCATAATTAATCAGAACATAATCTGCCACAAAAACAGGAATCTTTTCTCCTTTAACTGGATTTTCCGCTTTTACTCCTTTTAATTCTATCCCTGTTTTTTCTTTTTCTTCTGCTATCCTTTCTCTTTCCGATCTCAACTTAGCCTTTTCAATATATTTTTTAACTTCATCAAAGTTGTCGATTCTATCCCTTAATTTCTCTATCAAAGGGTGCTCCGGGGCCAAAACCAGATAAGTACACCCGAACAAAGTATCCGGCCTCGTAGTGAAAACATCGACAGAGGTATCCTCAAGAGGAAACTTAACCTCCGCCCCTCTGCTCTTTCCAATCCACTCTTTTTGTAAAACCTTAACTCTCTCTGGATAATTTACCTTATCCAAATCCTCCAGCAATCTGTCTGCATACTTGGTGATCTTCAGAAGCCATTGTTCTTTTTCCTTTCTGACCACACTCTCACCGCATCTTTCGCATTTACCGTTTACCACCTCCTCGTTGGCCAGGCCGATTTTACAGGAAGGACACCAGTTAATAGGTATTTTCTCCTTATAGGCCAGCCCTTCTTTGAATAACTGGACAAATATCCATTGGGTCCATTTGTAATAATCAGGGTCTGTAGTATTAACTTCCCTTTGCCAATCAAAAGAAAGACCCAGCTCCTTCTGTTGTTCTTTAAATGTTTTAGTATTCTCTCTGGTTACTTTTTCCGGATGAATTCCTGTCTTTATGGCATAGTTTTCTGTAGGAAGGCCAAAGGCGTCCCATCCCATAGGAAATAGCACGTTAAACCCCTCCATTCTTTTCTTGCGAGAAATAATATCCATTCCCACATAGCTTCTGCAGTGACCCACATGAAGCCCCGTCCCTGAAGGATAGGGAAACTCAACCAAAGCATAAAATTTAGGCTTTTCAGACTTTTCTTCGGCCTTAAAGCATTTGGATTTTTCCCATTCTTTCTGCCACCTGCTTTCTATTTTGTCGGGCTCGTAATTTTTCATATGGTTGATGATATCATATTTTATATCATTAAAAAAGTTGCCAAAACCCCAAACCTTTGTTATATTACCGGCGGCTCTTTAAAAACCGGTTAGGAGAAAAGAGATGGAAGATACGGTTATTCTAATAGTTGACGATGACGAAAATATCCGAGAAGTGATTATGGATGCCTTAAGCAGCTTTCCTGCTTTCTGCAACCACAGACTGACAATAGCCAGAAACGGAGAAGAGGCCCTTAAGAAAATAAGGGGAGTCTTCCCCCTTATAGATCTGGTAGTCACTGACAATCACATGCCCCAGATGACAGGAATATCATTAATCGACCACATCAAGGGAATGCACCCCGTAATCCCTGTGATTCTCATGAGCGCAGATCCGGCTCCTCCAGAACACAAGGCTGACCGATTTCTGAGAAAGCCCGAAGATTTCTTCCTGATTCCGCAATTAGTCCACGACCTTTTAAAAAGATACAACACAGAAAAAGCCAGATAACATCTGGCTTTTTTTACACCCCAAAAAGATTTCTGGCATTTCTAGTGGTGGTCTCTTCCACTCCCTTACCTTTAATCTCGGCTATCTTATCAATCACATGAGTCATAAAAACAGGTTCGTTTCTCTCTCTTTCTGCCATGGGAGGGGTAAGGTAGGGACAGTCTGTTTCTATTAAGATTCTATCCAAAGGAACTTTTTTAATTATTTTATCAAGGTTTAACTTAAAAATTATACCGTTAAACCCAAGATAAAAGCCCATCCCCAGATACTCTTTAGCCTGTCTCCATTTACCAGTAAAGCAGTGGATCACGCCTCGTAAAGATCTTTCTTTTAGTATTTTAATGAGGTCGTCATGGGCTTTTCTACAGTGGAAGATCACAGGCAGATCTAACTCTTCGGCAAAATCTAATTGGCGAGAAAGATTTTGTTTCTGTTTCTCTTTTAAAGAAGAGGAATCGGAGCCGTAATAATAGTCCAGCCCTACCTCCCCAATAGCTACCGTTTTTTCAGAAGAGGCCAGGCCCCGGTATTTTTCTTTATCAAAACTCTCCCCTTTTACCTTAAAGCCGCCCTCCTCTCCGTCCGTCTCTATGCCGGACATGGCTTGAATGGGGTGAAGGCCCACAGCGGCATAGACACCCTCTGAATATTGCTCTGCTATCTCTACCGCCTCTTTGCTGGTATCAAACTTAGTGCCCACATTTATCATCCAAACGCCAGAAGAAAGGCTTCTCTTAATAACTCCCTCGCGATCTCCGTTGTAATCTTTAAAATTTAAATGACTATGAGTATCAATTATCATGTTTTAATACTATCAAAATAAAAAGATTAAAAAAAGCGCGGTATTTACTACCACGCCTTTGTTGTAAAGAACTACTTCTCCTTTTTCCCCTCTCTTTTAATGGCTTCCCACACTTCTTTGCGGTGGACAGAGACATGAGGAGGAGCCGTAACGCCGAGGCGAACTTTGCCTCTCCGAATATCCACTACTGTAATCGCAATCTCCTCGCCATTGATCACGATACTCTGGTCTTTTTCTCGGGACAGAATAAGCATAGTCATTCCTTCCTTGGTTTGGCGTTCTAGAAATAAGACTCCGCTGGAGTCGAGAATTCTTTACCCATAAGATTTTCTATCTGGTGCCTGATGGCCTCCCGACTGGTAAGACAGCTAAAACGAGCGACCTCCTCGGCTTTTTTGAAAAAAACGACGGTAGGGACAGAAGGAACAGATAGTTCCTCGCAAAGGTCTCCCCTCTCGTCTGCATCAATCCAGACGAATTCTATCTCTGGAAGCTCCGATTTAATAAGCTCGGCATGACATTTCTCAAGAAAAACTTTCATCTTTTCGCACAACTCACGCCAGCCACACCAGAAAAAGATCACTGCCCGGCTGTTCCTTTTAAGCCAAGAAGTGATTTCCCTTCCAGTATACTGGCTAAACCGCGGCTCCCTGTACATTTTCTTTCCTTTCTGTTGTTGTTTTGAAAGAACCAAAAGAATATTATAACAAAATACTTCCTTTGTCAAGAAAAAAAACCCCGCCTTGGGCGAGGTTTGTTTGATTTTTCGGGAGAAGGCGGAGAGATTGTCTCTGCTAATTTATCGCAAACGACACAGACAGCAAGAGGGTCATCTACCAGTTGGAACATCTTTCTTCTGGCCTCTTCCACTTTCTCGGAACGCAAAGTTTCTTCGTTTTCAGGTCTCATTGTTTCTCCTATGATAACCGCATTGCGGATTACTTTCAAAGACCGGAGACGCCTCAGGGGCATCCATGCTCCGGTCCCGGGACCCCTCCAGGATCCCTTTGATTCAGCAACAAAGCCATACAAAAGAAAATAACGCAGTCCAGAACATCTTCTTTGCTTCCCTCCAGGCCATACTAATTCCTCCTGCCTTCAAAGAGCGGCAACCCCGCTCTTACTCTCTGCTTGTAGATTCTCATCTTGGCTTTTTTTTCTTTTTTTATCTGATCTGTCTCCTCGTGGCTACCCCATAAACTGGGACGAAATGCCTTTTCCATTGCCTGGACTGTGCCATCTTGTTGCGTCATCCTATTCTCCCTACTAGAACCTAAAAAGTGTAAAGAACTATAAAAATAATGATATACCAATATTCACTATTTGTCAATAGTTGTGGTAATGTATACACGCTTTCTGCATTAATGTGGGAGGACGGGCCTCCCACATTTGCTGAGTTTAATCAATCTAAAAAAAGAGCCTGTAGAAAAATATCTACAGGCTTTATGTTTAAAAAAGAACAAATCGCTCTACTGGCAACGTTCGCCATGAGAAAGCCCTATCATGCCGACGCTTCCGCCGGAATCAGAGGGCGCCCCCGCTATGTCTAACGATGACTTGATCATAGACACCGTCCTGCGGGGCAACACCACGCTCTGTCCCGTCATAAGATCGGTCTTGATGATCACGTCAGCATCGGCGCGATCTTGTTTCAAGGAAGGGGGACTTTTTTTGTTGCTACCCATCGCACTCTCCTTACGCTAGAACCAAATCTTCGAGACAGGCCTCCTCTGAAGAGGCCATACACAATATTAAATTGTTACAATCGAGAAACGTTCTCAATCTACTGTTTCTTTTTTAATAATTCTTAATCTTTTTGTCAAGACTATAGTCGAGGGAATAAAGCCCCTGAGGCTTTGTATCTAAACGCCCCGCCGTCTAGATCAACTCCTTCTTTTATTTTCTCTGAGGTTTCAGGAAGGAAAGGATAAAGTATATTTGCTATTTCGCCTAAGGCAAAGAGTAGGTTAGCTATTGCTTTTTCATTCCTTTTTTCCCAGGGTTTTTCTCTATCAATATACTTATCGCAAAAAGCGATTAAATCCCAAATCTCTTTTAAGGAATCGTGGAACCTTAATTCTTTTAAGAGATTTTCTGATTTCTCTTTGGTTTTTGCTGCTCTATTTTTGAACTCATCTGCCGGTTCCTTTTTGAGGGGAAGTGTCTTTTCCGCCATTGCTCTCACCCGAGAGAACAAATTGCCTATCCCAGAAGCCAAGTCATAATTATACCTATTTTTAAATTTTTCATAAGTAAAATCTCCGTCTGCAGTCGGGGGAATCTCCCTTAGCAGATAATATCTTACTGCATCTGTCCCGTATTTCTCCACTAAATCAAAAGGGTCTACAACATTGCCCAAACTCTTAGATATCTTTTGTCCTGCCATCGAAATAAAGCCGTGTACAAAAACAGTCCTAGGGAGTTCCAATCCCAAAGACAAAAGCATGCCCGGCCATATTAAAGTATGGAATTTTAAAATGTCTTTGCCGATAAAATGTATGTCTGCAGGCCAGTATTTTTCAAACTTTTGGCTATCTCCCTCATATCCTATAGCAGAAAGATAATTGGTGAGGGCGTCAGCCCAAACGT
>CAYXTC010000003.1:0-1330 GCA_964468405.1 uncultured Candidatus Saccharibacteria bacterium
TATAGGAAAGTTCTGTGTCAAAAACATTGGCTTCTCTGCCAAGTTTTCGTGGAGAATGGGCGTCAGAATTACTTATCAAGGCAAGATTGTCTAGGGAAGAAAGTTTCCAGTTCATGGGCGGATCAGAACTCAACCCCGTTTCTACAGCATAAATATGCTTAGAATAATCTTCAAAACATTCCTCTAAATAGTCAAACCCGGAGCGAGATCCGAACAAAGAAAACCAGGGAGTCCAAATATGGGCGGGGACGATAAAACTACGAGGAGAAGTTTCCAGAATTATCTTAACCAGTTCTTTGGCGTCCAGTCCCAAAATGGGCCGGCCGTCTGACTTTAAATTCCCTATTCGGCCCAAACTTTCATTTATCTTTTCAACGTCCTCGAAAGAAGGGGAAAGGACTACAATGTGTATTTTTCTGACTTTCCCTTTTTTAGAATAGATGCAGCTTATTTCAGAACTGAGGACAAAACGAGTGCCGGTATCTTTTATTTTATAAAATCCGGGTTCTGCTTCTTTTAATTTTCCTCTTAACTCTTGGAGCCAAGCAGGGTGGGTGAAGTCACCCGTGCCCAAAACCTTTATCCCCTTGATTCCTGCCCAGTAATCCAAAATCTCAGGGCTTATATTCTTGCTAGTAGCCCGAGAATACTTAGAGTGGATATGGAAGTCGGCAATGAATTCCATTAAATCCTACTTTTTTATCAAACGAATACCCAGCAGAGAAATCTTGCTTCCCCCAAAAATTAGAATACCCACAAAAATAGACCAACTTATTAAATTAAGAATGCGGGATATAAAGAGGGAAAGGACCATATCCTTAATCTGATCTGCCACCACCCTCTTCATCTCTTCTTGCATTTGGCCTGTAGAGGCTCCTTTATCAGAGGATGCCTCCTTTTCAATCTCTTGGCTGAACATCTGAGGTGCTTCTTTCTTTCCCAAGAAGATATTATAAGAAGAATAAAGGGCCCAAAATATTATAAATATCCCTATTGCTAACAAGGCCCACCCCAATATTCCTTTAATATTTGATGATCCAAGTGTCATAATTAACTTCCTTTTTCATATAATACCATAAAGGCAAAAAAGGAGGAAATAAACCTTGACAAGGAAAGTTTCAACCTTATAATGGGAAGTGATTTTGCAAAAAGGTCGAGAAGGAATAAGGATGACAAAAAGACAATTTATAAAACAAACATTATGATTTTAGAAAAATTATACCTTCAAGAAACTCCTGAAGAAGGAGGAGAAGAAGAAACTCCTGAAGAAGGCGGTGAAGAAGGAGGAGAAGAAGAAACTCCTGAAGAAGGCGGTGAAGAAGGAGGAGAA
>CAYXTC010000003.1:1430-27693 GCA_964468405.1 uncultured Candidatus Saccharibacteria bacterium
GAAGAAGAAACTCCTGAAGAAGGCGGTGAAGAAGGAGGAGAAGAAGAAACTCCTGCAGTATAAATTATTTTCCGCTATAACAAAGGCCCCGCAGAAACGGGGCTTTTGTTTTGAATAAAACTATTCTAGAACCTCTTTAATCCGATCATACCATTTACAGAAAGGGCAGTCCGGAGCAGGCGGAGGGATGTCGCCAGAAACCACTCTCATGGCTTCCTGCAGCCTGGGCACCACTGACTTGGGATCTGTTTCAATCCTTTGAACATGAACTTTCATGGGGAAACCGTTGTGTAGCCCTTCGCTCTGACGGGGATAAAAATATATTAAATACCCTTCTCCTGCTGTCTTTTTCCCGGCAGACTCCATTAAGAAAGCATATTCGTCCAACTGATTCTGGTAAGAAGGAAAAGTTTCTCTTTCTGTTGGATCCGAGCTTGCTGTCTTGAAATCAATAGGGACATAAAGCCCTTCGGGGTTTATCAGGCATTCGTCTAGTTTGCCCCAAAATCCGAAACTGTCGTTAAGGCGCCGAAAATACTTTTCCTGGAAGGGCTTCTCTAAAGAACCCTTCAATTTATCTTCCACTATTTTAGGCAACTCTCCTTTTTCTCTTGAAATATCAAAATAGGCCTTGATTATGGTATCGAAGCGATCGGGCAAACGGGACCTGATTCCTTCTGGCTGATAAATCTTCTTATTATACCTCAGCCAAAAACAGCGAGGGCACCTATAAAGGATATCTATACCGGAATGAGAAAGCCAGATTTTCTTTTTATTTTCTGCCATATATATCAGACTTCTTAATAATTATTTTGTATATGTTTTCTAAAAAGTCCCCTCCTCCGTAGCCTACTATGAAAGCGAAGGCAGGTGTTAGGGTTTTTAACTCCAGAATGTTAATCCCGCTTTCCTGAAGAGCCATAGTTACCAAAAGCCCGACAACGCCCGAGAGAAAGGTCATTGTTAAAAAATAGGGCAGATCAAAACCCACTTTTTTATAGGAGAATTGGTGCTTAATAAAGCCTACTATCCCCCTTAGGGCTCCTCCCCCAAAACCCGCAACAAAGATATAAATATACATATGATACTATTTTAGTATTTTATCTTAAATCTATCAAACTCTCCTTTATAATTTTCCCTGTAAAGCTCTATATTCTCTACTCCGGCGAATTCTGGACCTTCTTTGGCCCACTCAATAAACTTTTTTATCTTGCTCTCTTCTCCCTCTGCCACAATTTCTACCCGTCCATCCGAAAGATTCCGGACCCAGCCCTTAATGCCTAAAGAACAGGCCTTGTCTCTGCCAGCGGACCGAAAACAGACACCCTGAACCCTGCCGGAAAGAAAAAAATGAGCCCTTGTTTTGCTCATTTTAATTTAACTTTTGGGCTTTTTATGCAGCCACGAGAAAGGTAAAATATCTGTAGATTTCTGGCGAGGAAGGATAATATCATATTTTTAACCTCATCTGCCTTAAATATTCGGAAACCTCTTTTGCTCTCTTTTCACCCTTTTTAGTAAGTTCAAAAGAGTTTTGAATCTCCCCTTTGATCATCTTGCTTTCTTTTAGTCCTCTTAAGGGGCGGTCTAGTTTTCTTGAATCCGGCCACTCCGAAATATCAGAAAAAGAAAAGGCTTCGGGAAAAGAGGAAAAACATTCTTTGATAAGTTTGGTAAAATTACATTTTTTACTTTTATTAAGCACCGAATAGATAGAAACAAGTATCAAATCCTTTATACTCACGGGTTGGGGATATTTCTTTTTCATCTAAAATTACCAGTTAGGCAGAACTGGGAAGGATATTATTAAAAATATACCAGAATAGAAACGCTACAAATAAAACAATTGTAAAAATATCGAAAAACTTAACCATATTTTTGTTCCTCTATTCTACCAGTTTTATCTTCTTATGTCAAGATGCCTAAAAAGTAGAGTACCTCCAGTACAGCCCCCACCCCAAAAACCGCTAGCAGGATATAGAGGGAGGGGTGAATTTGATAAGAAAACTTCTTGTTCAGAAAGCTCCTGTACAGCAAGATAATAATTATGGCCTCTGCCCCGGTGGCCACAGCACCTGTAAAGCTAATCACTTTTACAAAATGAGTCAGGCCCAAAAGAAACAGGATTAGGGGCAGAAAGCAAACCAAGAACCAGGAAAAGTTTTTGGAAAAACCCAAATCATACCAAAGCACTTTCTTTAAGGTAAGGCCCATTATTAAGAAAGAGGTGAAACAACTAATAACTCCAAAAACAAACCCAAGCTTTATTACTCCCTCCCCCGTAACATTCAAGAGGCCGGAAATAGCTCCCTGTGAGGTTTTAGGGCCGGTAACTCCCAAAACTACAAAGGTAAACAAAATATAGATTAAAACAGAAGAAGCCACAGCCGCTATTATCACTTTCTTCATTTTGGCCAAAGGTCTTTTTTCTCTGGCTTCGACAAACATTTCTTTTATCTCAGGAATAGCAGCAGACCCCCAAAGGGAGAAAAGAACCACTCCGTAAGGCAAAGCAAGATGCTTTAGATCAATACCCCGAAGATAAGAAAGATTGAGAAAAGGGACCGCCTTAATGAAGAAAACAATAATTATGCCTACAAATACAGAAAAGAGGATAAGCTCTGTGTGGGAAATGCTTTTAATCCCGTAGAAAATAAAGAAAGCCCCTAAGGCCCAAAAAACAATACTATAAACAAAGGGAGATCCCCCTAGATAGGGAGAGAGAAAAGAAAAAAGAAAATCTCCTCCGATGATAAGGTAAGCAAGAATAGCCCCGGTAATCCCTGCTGTTATTATCAAAAAAACCGCCTTTTCCCATCTCTCTCCCAAATATTTTTTTACATATCCCGGGAGGCGGTGCTTCCCCTCTGTGGCCGCGCATATTTTCCCGTAAATGAAAAGAAGGCACGTGGAAGCCACGGTCATTAAAAGAAAGTAAATAAGGATAACAAAAAAGCCGCTTTTCTGAGCAACAAACGGCAGACTAAAAATTCCGGCACCGATTATAGTCCCTATTAAGACCGCAAAAGTCTTTAAAAAAAGTCCCATATTATTCCTTGAATATCTTCCGTTCTAAAACCCCGAATAAGAATAGTACTGCTATAGCAAATAGGGTAGCCACCAAAGCCAGGGAATACTCTCCCATACCTACTGCCACTCCGACGGCCGAAGTCGCCCAAAGCCCGGCAGCGGTGGTTAGACCTTCTACCCGGAACTCTCGATGGATAATGACACCGGCGCCTATAAAACCTATGCCAGTGGCTACGGCTGTAATAACCCTTGAGGGATCAAAACTTACCCCTGTGTTCCCCTTAAACTGGTAAAACAATTGTGAGGCAATAATGGTGAAAAGGCACGCCCCAAGACAAACTAAAGTATAAGTCTGAAAGCCTGCTTCTTTCCTTTTTCTTTCTCTTTCCAATCCTACGAGCCCGCCCAACAATAATGCCAAGCCGACTTGGCCGACCATCTTCAACAATACAGGATCCATAATTACTCTTTATAAACTTTGTAGCCGTCTCTTACCTTTTCTTTCACTTTTATACCCACCTCGTCTCCCTTACTTGCTTTCTTCAATTTTTCATGCTCTGCTTCCATAGATTCTACCTCCTGGGTAAAATCCGTGTCCTCTCCCCCAATAATCCGGACAGTGTCCCCTACAGCCAAAGAGTCTGTAAGTTTAATAACAGCCACGCCTATATTAGAAAAGAAATGGACTACTTCTCCAATTTGTTTTTGTTCTGCCATTTTAAAAAAGTTAAATAGGATAAAGACCTTTTATTTTATTATAGCAGATTTCAAAACAAACTAAAAACAACCCCAAGGGGGCTGTTCTTAGGGGGAAAACAGGGTTAACAAATTCGGTTTAACTCCTTAAAGGCTGAACTAGGACGTGAGTCCAGGGATATCCTCAAACCTCTTCTGTCAATCCCTGCTGTCCTATTGGGAATTTTGGTTTCTCCAAAACCCCTCATCCCCCATACTATATTCTAATAACAGAAAAACTGGTGTCAAGAGTGCCCCCGGGGAGATTCGAACTTCCATTTTCTCCTTAGGAGGGAGACGTTCTTTCCTGTTGAACTACGGGGGCTATTATACAAACTATCAGTTTTTCCACTTGCTAGCAAGCGCCTCCGTGATAAAATGATTACATATGAAAAAGCAATCCCAGATTACCAAAATAGCAAAAAAAGTATGTCCTGCAGTAATAACCATTGTTGTCTCCCGGGATCTTCCCAAGATAGAAGGATTTTATACTTTCCCGCTTAAAAAAGGCAACTTTATTCTTCCTAAATTCAATAAAGGAAAGAAAGAAAAGGTAAAGACAGGAGGAGGGTCGGGCTTTATCATTTCAAAAGACGGCCTTATCATTACCTCCAGGCACGTGGTCTCGGACACACAGGCAGAATACACTGTAGTTGTAGAGCCCAAAGAGAAATACCCGGCCAAGATACTGGCCAGGGATTCGATCAATGATATCGCCGTCTTAAAAGTAAAACCTGAAAGAAGCCTTCCTTTCTTAAAAATGGGCAGTTCTAAGAATATGGAAATAGGGGAAGAGGTAATAGCCGTAGGCAATGCCTTGGGAGAGTTTCAGGACACTGTCAGTTCCGGCATAGTATCTGGCCTTTCCAGATTTATTCAGGCAAATGATCATATAAGCAAAGAAACTGCGAGATTAAGGGGTTTAATCCAGACAGACGCCGCTATCAATCCCGGGAATTCGGGAGGTCCTTTAATAGATATGGAGGGTAGAGTAGTGGGCATAAACACTGCTACAGTTATGGGAGCTCAAAATATAGGGTTTGCTATCCCCATAGACTACGCCACCAAAGACCTTAAAGAGATTAAAAAATACGGAAAGATAAAAAGACCTTTCCTCGGTATAAAATACATTATTTTAAATAATAAGATAGCGCAAAAAAACGAACTTCCAGTGGACTACGGAGCCTTAATTGTAAGAGAGAATTTAGGAGTTGCCCCTATTGTCAAAGGATCTGCGGCAGACAAGGCAGGGCTTAAAGAGTTTGATATAATCCTTAAAGCAAAGGCTCGAAAGATTTCTTCCAAAACCCCTTTGAGCGATATTCTTCAAAAATGCACGATCGGAGAAGAGATAGAGTTGGAGGTCTTAAGAAAAGGAAAAAAGAAAAATATTAAAGTCAAATTGGGAGAAAAGAAATAATCAACGCTCTTTCCCGAAGGCCTCGGTTTCAATATAGTCTATCCTAACCTCTACTAGTTTTTCGTATTGTCGGATAATCAACCAGCCCACAAAAAGGACAATTGCTAAAAGAATAATAACTCCCACTGGTGTGGAGATTTTTTTATTAAGTAAGCCAGAAAACATATTAAATGGGCGATCGACGCGACTCGAACGCGCAACCACTTCAGCCACAGTGAAGTGCTCTACCAATTGAGCTACGACCGCCACAACCTGCCTCCCTGGGAGGATTCGAACCTCCAATCTTGACTTTAGAAGAGTCCTGCTCTATCCAATTGAGCTACAGGGAGCGACTATCTAGAATTTTATTATACCCTTCTATCTGTCCTTAGTCAACTATTAATATTGCAGGAGGACCGTACCTCCATAGGATTTATTCAATCAATTCCTCTTCGGCCTTCTTCCCCGGGAGTTTAAAAGGGTCTGGGAAAAACTTTTCCTCTTTGATTTTCTCTTTTTCTCGAAAATCCATTAATCTTTCGTAAGAGCTTTTTTCCACTTGAAAAAGATCATGAGAATTAGACATCATCTTCTGGGGTAAAAGGACAGCATACTGATAAAAGAAAAAGGCGGCAACAACTAAAGAAACAGTAAAAATCAGACCGATACTTACCCAAAAGTGCCGCGCTGCAAAAGAGGGTATTTTGGCAAAATACTTTAGCCGGTTTTTTATTTCTGATAAATCTATATTCATTTTGTTAAAACTTTAATAATTATATCCCCCCTGGCTTCTCCCGCTGAAAGGTTTTGGCTTCCCCTTCTCTTTAAGTCTTCCTCTGAAACCTTACTAACCCCCAAACTCTGGACCTCGATCAGGTAAGAGCTGTTTTCTATCTTATCCAGAAAGGCGAAGAATTCCGGGAAAGTCCCTATCAAGGAAACCTGAAGCCCGATGCTCTCCCAGAAAGACTCTTCTTCTGGCTCTTTAAGATTGTAGGGAGAAATGGAAATAGAAAGACCGAACTCTGAAGCACTGTTTTCTAAAAACTCCAAGAGCGGCAAAGGGGCCTCCTCGTCTACAAAGGCCTCTTTTATCGAATCCAACCCCTTTTCCACTTCCCTATAATCCTGCCTGGCTTTTTCCAATTCCTTGTGCCTGCTTTTTATCATTTCCAAATCCTTTTTGACTAGAGCGTATTCTTTTGAGTTTTCCTCTGCTCTGCCCCTCAGGGGAATCAATACAACAAAGAGAAGAATTGTTATCGCTCCTCCAAATATTAAAGATATCAAAATAAGTTTCTTTCTAGAACTCATAATTCTTCAAAGAGTATTTTAAAGTCACTAAAGAAGTCTATATCTGCAGGATTTACCCAGTTAGAGGGCGGGAAAGAAGCCTCTTGAAATTCTTCTTTTGACTCGATATTGCTTTTTAGTTCAAACAAGTCCTCTCTAGTGGGAGAAAACCCGGACAAAGAAACGCCCACTACTCCCTTTTCCCTATCAAGGATTAAAGAAATATTGGTAAGGCGTAATTCCTCGGGCATTACTTCGGCGATGTTTTTGAAAATATCAAAGAAATAAACTTTTCTCTGATAAAAAGATTCTAACTGGTTAAGAAGTTTGTTTGTCTCGGAAACTCTTTGGCGCACATCCTTCACTTCAGACTGGGCCAAAGCTCCTTCCTCAGACTGAATCTGGCTTTTTATATTAGATGTCTTCTGGTTGATATAAATATTAACGAAAAGAAGGCCCGCCCCCAAAAAGACGAAAAACAAAGAAAGTAAAATCCAGACAGCAACTGCCTTTTTTACCCTTTTTCTTTCTAAAATTCTTTTTTTCTCTAAAGGAGGCAATAAATTAATCATTTTTCTGTTCTCTTAGGGCTAAGCCTAAAGCGGTAGTATATCCCAAAGATTCCTCAAAAGAAAGATCAGGCACTTCTTTAAGAGGATCGGGGAGAATATTCACCCAAGGATTTCCTAATTCAACCGGCATTTTTAAAGATAAAGAAAGATGGTCTGCAAGGCCTTTTAGGTTGGCTCCCCTGCCGCAGAGAATAATTTTTTTAATTTCCTGGAAGGGCGACTTCCCGTTTTTTTTGGCATGGCTCTGGTAATAATCCGAGTATCTCTCTACTTGGCTTTGAAGTTCTTTCATCGCTGATTTTACCGCAGAGAGATATTTCTTTTTACTGGTTTTTTTGCCCTTAACTTTTATCTGCTCAGGATGCAGCCCATGCTCTATTTTCAGATTTTCTGCTGTCTTGAAATCAATCCCCAGAGCATCGGAAATCTTATCAGTTATCTCATAAGAAGAGACGTCAACAGAAGAAGTAAATCTCAAGGAAGAACCGGCGTAGATAATAAAACTGGTATTACTTTTGCCGAAATCTATTATTAAAACAGGATGTGGGCAGGATCCGCCCCTTATCAAAGCCCTGCTAATAGACTGGGATTCGACTTCCAGGGCTTGGGGTGAAAGGCCTGCCTTTTTTAGGCAATCAACATAAGGATCTACTGTGTTCTTGGGGAGAGCTGCGATTAAAACATCCGAATATTTGCTTTTTTTATCAGAAGAGGGAATCAGCTGAAAATCCAGATATACTTGGTCTATAGGAAGAGGGATATAGTTTTCTGCCTCAAAAGGAACAGCAGAAGAGAGTTCTTCTTCCTTCATTTTGGGCATGCGGATAACCTGCAGAAAGGCCTTTTTTTCCGGCAAAGAGGCAACTACTTTATCGTTCTTCAGCCCCCTTTCTTTGGCCTTAGATAGTACCTTTTTGATTGCTTTTACTGCTTCTTTTCTGTTTTGGATATCCCCTCCTTCTATAATACCGGGCTTTATTTCTTCGCAGGCCCAGCTCTTCAATTTATGATAATCCCCTTTTGGTTTTAGTTCGGCTACCTTTAAGGAAAGGTCAGAAAAATCCAGTCCAAAAGTCTTTTCTTTTAAACTTAAAAAACTCATTGTAGGTATTATAACATTTTTTAGAGTTTCTTCTATTCTTATAATTCCTGCCAATTCACTATCTCAAACTCCAAACTTGTGTGGGGGACAAAGGGAGGGGATCTGTATATCAAGTTGGGGTCGATATAATTATCCCTTTCCTGATAGCCGGAGGTTATTTGGCTCCCGGAGGTCCATTTAGTTCCTACTCTGCCGTTGCTTACTATAGATCCGTGGATATTAAGTTTGGTTTTTAGATTATAGGAATAAAGATTCCTTCCAAAATGTCCTTTTTGGGCTATGAAAATGCCGTTAAGGTCCATCTCGTCGGGAGAGTCAGGAGGGATTAAAACGCTGCCCTCTGTTATCACTGCTAGGCCGTCTGTCCCGTCATAAGAAGTGTAGTTTATGTTGCCAGACAAAATAACGTCAGTGGAAGCATTGGGATCAATAAGGTTGGCCGAGGCAATGGTGGCCTTTCCTTTTACAACGCCCTCAACCCATAAATCATCTTCTGCAAAAATCGCCATACAGTCTGAGGGAAGGGCGTAGGTATCGTAAAGATATTCATCCCTTATGGTGAAATAATCATAATGCCATCCATCCTCGTAACTAAAAGCCCATGTCCTGTTCAGCCGGGTGATAATCCAGACCTCTATGCTCCCTTTATCTGTAAATTTTACATGATAACCTTCAGCGCTGCCATTAATGTCTGTAGACGGAGGGAGATAGACTCCGAAATCAGATGCTGAATTTTTAATCTTTAACAGATCCACGCTTATTCCGTCAAAGTCAAACAGGGGGGCAGGATAGTCAAATAGTCCCGGCTGGGAGTTCCCCGTAGTTGTAAAAACCCCGGGGCAATGGCACTCCCAGTCTTCGGTCCAGCATTCCTCAGGACAAGAATAATAACTGCATCCGAAAGAACTTGTGCAAACCCACTCTTCTCTGTTAGAAGTTACCACAGATTGGTTTTCTCCATCCATTCTAATCCCGCCGTTGGAATGATAAGTCCCTCTAATTTCTCTGTCAGAACCCGCCCAGACATTGTCGTTTAAGAGATAGCTGTATTTGGCAACAGAACTTTTCCCGTAAAGAACGCTTATTTTTCTGTCTGTTTCCGGGAAATCATCTGTCCTGCCAGTAGAAACAATTTCTCTTTCCATCACCTCCCCGCAACTAGTGCGGGCCTCAACATCAAGAGTAAAGTCGCCTATAATGTTCCCTTCGGGGTCTTTATACTCTTTTTGGGTAGAACATTCCTGCTCCACTCCATTGTTAAGGCACCATTTATAGTATTCGACTCCGGCCTCTGCCACGGACAAGGACTGCTCCCAGGCCTCTCTTTCGGCTGTCTGACTTAATTGAGCAAGTATAAAGCTGACCAGACCTCCCAAGAGGATCATAAAAATAGCGACAAAAACCAATACAAAGGTTATAATTATTCCTTTATTGTTCATCTTTCAAATTTCTTAATTTAACGGATGATTCTAATCCGAAATCTTGGGGTGGTCGTTTAGGATCGACGTTAATGATTAAAAAAACCTTCATCACCTTAGTGTCTAAAAGCCGGGCAGGGGATTCTGTTATCTTCTCCCCGTTGGCGTCGTAATATTCAAAAATAGGAGGAGCATTCCTTACATAAGAACTGATAATCTGGATTTTTTCCTGGTCTAGGGGGTAACTGGGCGGGGAGCCCGTTGGATCAGTTATTCCTTTCTTAAACTGATGGTCTTGGCCCGTAATCTCTTCGGTCCAAGAAAAGTCGAATTTTGCCTTCAGAGAATGATTCCAGTCCTGCCAATCGCAAATAGGGTCAACCCAGCCCGTAGAGTCAACAGACAAGTCAATAGTGCCGTCCTCTGCCAGATCAGTCACATCAAAAGTCTTGTTGCCTTCCCACTTACCGGCACAGTCGGAGCAACCGTCCTCGCAGACATTGCCCAAATGATGCCCGTCTGCATAGACCTCACCATATTCCACCCACCACCCAAAATCTCCTTCTACGGAAAATGTTACCTCAGCAGAAGTAAGATTGCCTTGGAAAAAGTCGGAAAAAACCACATTGCAACTGCCTCCCCTGGAAAAACTAACGCAATCTTTGCTTTGGGATCCGGAAGCAACGCTGCCCAAAAAATACCTCACCCTTTCCACTGCTCCGTCCCTGTCAATATCGCTATAGAAAATGAATTCCTTTTCAGCCGCTTTTTCAATGGGATAAGATCCGCCTTCTCCTGTCCTCGCCTCCCTTATCTCTTTAACCATATTAAAGATTCCTCTTCTGGCCTCTCTGATAGCCACTGCTTGGTTTTCTGTATAACTATGAGTTCTGTACAGATGAACTATAGCACCGGCTGAAGCCCCTATTAAAAGAGAAAAGACGGAAATAACCACTAATGTTTCAATTAAAGTAAAGGATTTTTTAAACATTATTCAACTCGTTCTAAGTAGATAATCTTGTTTTCGTCCCCGGAAACAGACACTGTCCCGGAATAGTCGCTATAATCCTGAGCAGAGACTTCCAAAGAATAAGTGCCCTCATCCAAGGGGGCAAAATAGGTTTGGCCGTCTTGATCTGTCTGTTGTGTTTTATCGTACCCCTCCTTATACAAGCGCGCTTCTGCCGAAAAAACGGGCTCTTCGGTCTCCTCGTCCTGCACTTCTATCAGAAAGGAATTCTGGGTCTGGACATAAAGAGTAACATTTTTGGTGCTGGCGGGAGAAAGACTGACGGGCTGAGCGGGTTCTGTGCTTTGGAGATCCCAGTCGCCTCCGACAGAAAAACTGTAAAGATCCCATTCCAAACTATCATAGGTGACAGAGCCCGATCCACCGGAAGTAGTATCTTCTTCGAATTTATAGACAGGGTTTTCCTCGCTATCTTTGCCGATTTCCTTGTCTCCCCTAGAATGAAGGGGAACGTCAGAGACAACTGTGGCCTCAGAGTTCCTCCAGGAAACCTCCCAGTTATAAAGGAGGGGAGAGATACTGCTCTCTGAGGTAGAAAAATTCCCTTTTAATCTAATCTGAGGATAAAGGGAAACATCAAGATCAGAGAGATCAACCGAAGAGATAAAGCCTTCGGAGTTTCCTGGCAGATCGCTGTCTGGGACTAAAAGCCAATTTTCCCCGTCATAATATAAAACCTGATAATTAATCTCGCATTGTTCAGTGACCAGATCGTCCCAGGAAAATTTATCCCAATTCAACAAATCCGCAGGAGAAACGGAAACAGAAACCAGGTAGCCAGATGTGCTCTGCTCTTGTAAACTGATCTCTCCTCCTGAAAAATCCACATTGGAAGATTCTGAAATCTCGCTCTGATCTGAGAAAGAATCTGTGAAATAATCAATGCCCCAGGCAGAAAGAGTTTCTATTGTCATAGAACTTAACTCATCAATAGCAAAACTAATTTCAGAAAGCCCCCCTTCTGCCACCAAGGGATCGGGTTTTTCTGGGATAGCAACCTCATCTATGCCGTAACTGCGGCTGCTGCTATAGCCGCTTTTGGAGGCCACTACTCGATAACTCCCCGGAGGCAGAGAAAAATAATGTTCGCTCTCTGAGGCTGTCTTTAGAACCTGGCCCGTGTCTGGGTCTTTTATCTCAACAAGAGGAGAAGAAACCATTTCAGCATAAGCGTCGAAAACAGAAACAAAAAGTATCCCTCCGGTTTCGGCACACTCTTGGGCCATATTATCCGGTGCTATATCCGTAATTAAAGAAGCGCTTCCCTCGAAAAGACCTCCCCAAGAAATTTCAACCTGTACCTTTTTATAGTCATTAGGGCATTCGTCCTCTTCCTCTACTACGCCGTCTGCAGAATCTACTACATAATCTATCCTTGTTTTGATATTATATTCTCTTCCATTGATCTCATAGGTTTTTTCAGCCGGGATAATGCCGTCCGGGAAACTGCCCTCTACTCCCACCTCTGAATAGGGAAGATTTCTTATCTCTTCTATTTCTTTATTGGCCACAGAAAGGGCGGTTATTTTATTCTGGCTCTGGCCTATCACCCAAATACCGGTTCTGTAAACTCCAAAAATACCCAAAAACACCAGGACGATCAAGAAAGTGCCCACTAAGACTTCTATTAAGGTTAGACCTTTTTCTTTTTTGTTTCTATCTGCCATTTATTTAAAAGCCCTGCATCATGCTATACATAGGCTGGATCATAGAGATTACAAAAAACCCCACTGCTGCCCCGATAATAATCATTAAAACGGGCTCTATAATAGAAGAGATGTTTTCCGTTATTCTGCTTACCTCTGACTCGTAGAACTCAGCCAACTTCTGAAGCATATCCCCGCTAGCCCCTGTTTCCTCGCCCACTGCCATCATCTGAATAACCAGAGAGGGATAAAGATGTTCGTACTTCCCTAAAACAGAAGAAAGCCGGGCTCCCTTTCTCACCTTCTGAGCAGAATCCAATATTGCTCTTTTATAGTAAATATTGCTCAGAGTGCCGGCCGTAATCTCCAAAGCCCTGACAATGGCTACCCCGGAATTAATCAAAGATCCCAGAGTTCTGGCAGTATAGGCGGCATTTGTCTTCCTGACCAAAGTCACCACTCCCGGAAACTTTAAAAACAGAAAAGAAGTAGTATTTTTCCCGGTAGAACTTTTCAGGAAAAGCCTTGCCAAAAACACAAATCCCACCAGTAAAATAATAAGCAGGTACCAAAACTCTGCCATAAGGTTGCCAGTACCGATAACAAAACGGGTGGTTAAGGGAAGCTCAATGCCCAACTCGTCGAATGTCTTGGCTAGTTTAGGGACGACAACAATCATCATTAAAATACCTATACCCACCATGGCAGTAACAATGACGGCAGGATATACCATGGCTCCCTTAATCTTGGATCTCAACTCGTGGTCTCTTTCCATATGATGGGTTAGCACGCCCAGCACTTCTCCCAAATTCCCCGCCTCTTCTCCTACCTTAACCATATTTATAAAAAGGGTGGAGAAGACCTCCTGGTGAGAATTAAGGGCTTCGGAGAAACCGCTTCCCTTTACAATCTGACCGGAGATGTCTTTTAAAACCTTTTTAAACTTTTTATTATTAGTTTGCTCAGAGAGTGTGCTCAAAGCACGCGGCAAAGAAATGCCGGCAGAAATCATCACTTTCAAATTCCTGGCAAACATTATCTTGTCTTTCAGGGAAACTTTCCCCAAAAAGGGCATCAGAGAAGCAACCTTGCTTCTTGTTTTTGTCTTATGGGATATTTTTTCTGCTGAAATTAAAACCATGCCCTCGCTGCGAAGGGATTTGGCTAAACTTCTTTTGTCCGGCGCCTCAGAGGTGCCAGACCTGGAGTTTCCGTCTAGAGTTTTTGCAAGATAAGAATACCTGGGCACAATAAGATTTTTATTCTGATATCACTCTCAGAACCTCTTCAATAGAAGTAACCCCCTGGGCCGCTTTAATAAAGCCGTCCTCTACCATGGTCCTCATTCCTTCTTTTTGGGCCTGTTTTTGGATTTGATCGGCAGTGGCAGATTTTGCTATTAATTCTTTTATGGTCTCTGTAACATTTAAGACCTCGTATATGCCAATTCTCCCTTTATAGCCTTCAGGGCATTCGCTGGATTTTTTGGGCTTGTAAAAGTCGATGCTTTTAAGGTCCTGGCTTTCTTTTATAACCTTTTCTCTTCTAAGGATATCTACAATTCTTTCCAAGTCGCAGTATTTGGACAAATTTTTCAAGTCTGAATCCTCCAGGCGGTATTTTTCTTTGCCAGAGCACAGTCTCCTCACCAATCTTTGGGCAATAATCATATTCAGAGTAGAAGAAATCAGAAATGGCTCAGCCTCCATATCAATCAACCGAGGGATGGCCCCCGAGGCGTTAGTAGTATGCAATGTCGAAAGAACAAGGTGGCCGGTAAGGGCGGCGTTAATTGCCAGACCTGCGGTTTCGTTGTCCCTGATTTCCCCTACCATTATCACATCAGGGTCCTGCCTAACTAAAGACCTCAGCCCCGAAGCAAAGTCCAGTCCTATAGAAGGCTTAACCTGGGTTTGATTAATTCTGGGCATCCTATACTCGATAGGATCTTCTACTGAGGAAATATTAACGGAGGGATCGTTTAATATTTCCATCATTGTATAAAGAGTGGTTGTTTTACCAGACCCTGTAGGCCCTGTAACTAGCATCATTCCTACCGGCTTTTTCAGGTTCTGCTGGACATACTCTAGGGCCTCCCCGCGAAAGCCAAGTTCTTCAAGAGAAAAGGTTTTGGCGGTTTCGGGCAACAGTCTCATAACAATCTTTTCCCCGTCGTATACAGGCAAGATAGAAACACGCACTGAATATTTATACTCTTCCGTTTCCACTTTGAATCTGCCGTCTTGAGGAAGACGGTGTTCGTCTAACTTTAAATCGGCAAGCACTTTTATTCTGGCCACAATTCCAGAACTCACAGACTTGGGCAAAACCATGGCGTCGTGCAGTATTCCGTCTATCCTGTAGCGGACAACAACCTCTTTTTCTGTAGGCTCTATATGAATATCAGAAGCCCGTTGCAAAATAGCGTGTTTAATTAAAGTATCAACAATTCTAATAACAGGGATTTCTTCTGCTGCTTTCCTTAAATCCTCTCCTTCTTCTTTCTTGCCTCTTTTCTTTACTGTTTTTACTCCTCCGGCTTCTTCTTTGATAATCTCTCCGAATTCTGCTTCCAAGGTCTCTTGATACTGTTTAAGAGCATTTTTTATACTCTTTTCCGTAGTAAGACGAGGCAGAATTTTCAGGCCTGCCTTTTTTTTGATAAACTCTATTGTTCTCAGATCCTCCGGGTCGATCATAGCCACCTCCAGTTTTTTCCCGTCTTTATTAAAGGCAATTATGTTATGCCTCCGGGCAATGGGTTCTGGGATTATTTTTAAGACCTCAGAAGGAATGTCTCTCTTTTCCAAGTCAACAAAAGGTATGCCTAAGATATAGGCTTTTAGTTCGGTCAGTTTTTCTCTGCTGATAACTCCTTCTGCAACCAAGATATCATCCACCTGCTTTCTTGTTTTTTTTGCTTTTTTTAAAGCCTTATTAAACTCTTTTTTATTAACTAAATTAGAGTCTAAAAGAAAGGCCTCTAGTCTTTCCGGCTCAACTTTCATATTGCTTTTATTGAACGTTCTTTTTTATTTTCTCCATTATTTCTTCGAGACGATAATTGGTCTTGACCAAAAAGGTAGCAGCGCCCAAGTTGATGGCCTTTTCTACATCGCTCGGGCTTTCAAGGTTGGTAAGGATAAGAACAGGGATATCTTTTGTCTGGTCGTCTCTTTTCAGATCCTTCAGTACCTCAAAGCCGTCTTTTTGGGGCAAAATCAAATCAAGAAGAACAAGGTCTGGTTTTTCGCTCTTTGCCAGGCGGAGACCGGCCTCTCCGTCAAGAGCGCTAATCACTTCGTATCCTTCTTTCCTTAAAAGATCCCCGAATGTTTTTTGAAGCGACTGCTCGTCTTCTACGAATAATATTTTGGGCATTTTTTATTAAAGCAGATCAACCCTGATTAAGATTTTTCCTGCTTTAATGTTATTTATGTTTTATAGGCAAGGTAACAAAAAAACTTGTTCCTTTGCCTTCTTCTGATTCAAACCATATTTTCCCTCCGGCTTTTTCCACGATAGATTTAACTACATAAAGGCCCAGTCCGCTCCCCCGAGTTTTGCGTTTGTTTGCATTTTTGGCCCGGAAAAACTTCTGAAAGATGTGTTTTTTTTCCTCTTCCGGAATACCCATGCCCTTGTCCCGCACAACCAAGAGGTTATGATTTTTGTCTTTCTTCTTTAAATATATTTTGATTTCGCCTCTTTCTTTAGAATAGCGGATGGCGTTATCAATAAGGTTTTCCATAACAAGTTTAAGCTGGGAAATATCCATAAAAGCCTTAGGAAGATTGGGCTCTGCTACTAATTCTAATCGGACATTGGAAGCTTCGGCAAAAACCTTAAAGCGGGCAATCAAATTTTCCACCATTTCTCTTAAATTAATCTCTTTCTTTATATCCGGCAAAGATCCCCTCTCTAGGCGGGAAACCACCAAAAGATCGTCAACCAACTCCACCATCCTTGCTACATTCTCTTGTAGATTATTGAAATATTCTTCCTTTTTTTCCCTGGAAAGTTCTATCTTTTCAATGCCTAAAAATTCAATCCCCCATTTAAGATTCGTTAGAGGGGCGCGCAGTTGGTGAGAAGCAATGTTGACAAATTCTGATTTCATCCTGGAGGCCTCTACCACCCTCTCAAAAGTTCTAGTAATGGTAAAGGATATTATCAGCAGGACAATTGTTATGGCAGCATCAATTAAAAAAACAAGGGCGGGCTCTGCAATAAAGCGTATCCCGACTAAATAAGAGATAGTGACTGTAAAGATTATAATAAACCCCATCACTGTAAATAAAAACTGGGGGCATTGCCAGAGAGGGATGCCGTAATCCCGGCATTCAGAAAAAATATTTATCTTTTCCTTAATATTCATATGCTTTTGTTATTATAACACAGACCCCTGAGTTCAAAAACACAGATTGACCGGCAACCGATTAAATGCTATATTTTATTATAGCCTAAGACCCTTAAAAGAAGAAAGAACCCGGCCAAACGGAGAATAGTGTAATGGCAGCACGAGTCCTTTGGGAGGATTTAGTCCGGGTTCGAATCCCGGTTCTCCGAATGCGGGTGTAGCTCAATGGTAGAGCCTTAGGTTTCCAACCTAATTATGAGGGTTCGATTCCCTTCACCCGCTCCGAAAATATGGCAAAAAAAGTAAAAAAATATATTTTCCCAGGATTGACTCTTTCTGCTTCTTTGTATGTATCCTCTCTTTTGGCGGTAGGAGTAATTATAGGTTATGCTGCCACTGAAATATTCTTTAGGCGATATTACGAAACCGGCAGAGTAAAGAGTTTGGTTCTAAAAATAGGGAAATGGAGGCTCCACGTTCACCATTGGGTCTCTGGTGCTCTTGTTATGGGAGGACTTGCTATTGTTTTTTCTTTGTCTTTTTTCTCTTTAGGAGTAATTGGAGGAATAATCTTCCACGATTTGTACAAAGACAAAACCTGGCATCAGGTCCTGTATAAACAAGAATAAAACACCCCGCTAACAAGCGGGGCGTTTTTTATCTGGCATATTCGATTGCCCGGTTCTCTCTGATCACTACCACCTTTATTTCCCCCGGATATTTTAGTTCCTCTTGAACCTGCCTGGCTATTTCTTTAGCCACCTTCTTCGCTTTATAATCATCAATCTCTTCGGGCTTTACAAATACCCTTATCTCTCTCCCCGCCTGAATGGCATAAGCTTTCTCTACGCCTGGAAAATTGGCGGCAATATTCTCCAATTCCGATAATCTCCTTAAATAGTTCTCAAGGCTGTCTTTTCTGGCACCTGGCCTGGCTCCTGAAATCTGGTCTGCTGTCTGAATAATAATGGATTCCAACGTCTCGTAAGGATATTCCTCGTGATGAGATTTCATAGCGTCTATTACTTCCTGTTCTAGACCGAATTTTTCCAGTATTTTAATGCCGATATTCACATGCGAACCTTCAATCTGATGATCAACTGCCTTTCCAATGTCGTGCAAAAGACCCGCTTTCCGGGCTACTTTGGCGTCAGCCCCTATTTCTTCTGCTATGGCCCCTGCCAAATGGGAGACCTCAATGGAGTGAAGAAGCACGTTCTGGCCGTAACTGGTCCTGAATTTTAGCCTTCCTAATAGTTGAATAATCTTGGGGTCAAGATTTATAATCCCGGTGTCGTAAATCGCCTTTTCTCCCGCCTTCTTTATTTCCGAGGCAATTTCGTTCTTTACGTTTTCCACAGTCTCTTCAATGCGGGCAGGCTGTATCCTCCCGTCTCTGACCAATCTCTCCAAGGCCTCTTTGGCAATATGGCGCCTTACAGGATCAAACCCTGAAATAGTTACGGCTTCCGGAGTGTCGTCAATTATTATCTCAACGCCCGTTAGTTTCTCCAATGTTTTAATATTCCTTCCCTCTTTGCCAATAACTCTCCCTTTTATCTCATCTGAAGGAAGATTAACATTTGTGGTGGTAATTTCCTGGGTTTGGGATAGCCCATACTTCTGAATAGCCTGGGCAATTATCTCTCTTGCCTTTTTCTCATAATTCTCTAATCCTTCCGCTTCCAGCCTTTTCATTTTATCCAACAAATCTTTCTTATACTCATCCTCTAGGTTCTTTAAAAGAGCATCTTTAGCCTCTTTCTTGCTCATCTCTGCCACTTTTTCTAACTTTTGGGTGGCTTTTTCCCTTAAGTCTTCTGCTTCTTTTTTTATCCTTTTAACCCCTGCTATTTTGCTACTAAGAGCCTTCTCTGTCTCTTCTAACTTAGAGGCCTTGTCTGACAAAGCGTTCTCCCTCTTCAGGAGAAGCTGCTCATTTTCAAACAGGGCCTTACTCCTTTGCTCTGTCTCCTTTTTGGCTTTTTCCAGAATACGCCTTGCTCTCTCCTGGGCCTTTCTAGTTAATTCTTCTGCCTCTTTTTTGACTTGTAATATCCTTTTGTGAAGTTTTGCCTCAATTGTGTTGGCCTGCTTTTTAGCAATGGACTGCCTGGCAAAATATCCAAGAACAGAACCTGCGATCAAGGCGCCAAATGCGATTATGAGGATTATTAGGTTTGTCATATTTTTTTATCAAAACCCGCCGTTCCGGTAAAGAGCGGCCTTTAAAAGAAGGGTGATTTTAGTAGATTTTACTTCCCCTTGATTACTTCGTCGATTATGCCGTAATTTTTAGCCTCACTGGCGGTAAGGTAAAAATCTCTGTCTGTGTCTTTTTCTATCTTAGACAAAGGTTGCCCTGTGTGCTCTGCTAGAATTTTATTCAACTTGTTCTTAATCTTAATGATCTGCTTGGCTGTAATCTCTACTTCTACTGCCTGGCCCGTTGCCCCGCCTGCTACTTGGTGAAGAAGAACTTCGGTGTTAGGGAGAGCGAATCTCTTCTTTTTAGCCCCAGATGCCAGCAATACGGCTCCCATGGAGCCCGCTAGTCCAAAACAAATGGTAGCAACCGGCGCTTTTACATACTGCATAGTGTCGTAAATAGCCAGCCCCGCTGTCACCGATCCTCCGGGGCTGTTGATGTATAACTGGATATCTTTCTTTGGGTCTTTGCTCGTTAAAAACAGCATCTGGGCAATAACAGAATTGGCCAGGTTGTCAGTAATAGTTCCTGACAAGAAAATAATCCTTTCTTTTAAAAGCCGTGAATATATGTCGTATACTCTTTCTCCGGTTTTTGTTTTTTCCAAAACAGTGGGTATTAAATTCATGACCTTATTTGCCTTGAACAAAACTTTCCAGTTTCGCCAAGGTCTTTTCGTTTTTTATCTCTTCTTTAGTATACTCTTTTAATCTTTCAGGGTCAATATTTTTCTTTGCTTCTTCAGAATTGGGATAACTTTTTAATATCTGGTCTGTTTTTTGTTTTATTTCTTCCTCTTCTGCTTTTATTTCTTCTTTTTCTCCAATAGCCATTAATACTAAAATCTTTCTGAGGCGCTTTTTAGCGTCTTCCTGAAAAGAATCCAGAAGATCCTTTTCTGTCTTGTTTGCCTGTTTTAAATATTCTTCAAAAGAGGTTTGAAATTTTTGGGAAACTTCCTTTTTAAGATTCTCTAGCATCCTTGCCTTCTCCTGCTCTATTAATTCATCAGGGATTTCCAGGCTGGCTTCTTGGGCAATGTTTTCCAGCATCTCATTCCTTACTCTTTGCTTCTCAGAGACCTCTTTCTCCTGAGAAAGACCCTGCTTAATGTTTTGCTTAACTTGGTCTATTGTTTGGAATTTGCCCAGGTTTTTAGCAAACTGATCGTTGAGTTCTGGGAAGTCTGTATTCTGCACATTGTTCATTTTTATCTTAAAAGTAAGCTCTTTCCCTGCCAGGGTCTTGGAAGAATGATCAGCAGGGATCTTCAGGGTAGTAGTTTTTTCTTCACCAGGCTTCATGCCTACTAACTCCTCTTCAAACCCTGGAATAAAATGGCCCTCTCCCAGAATAAAGGAGTCTTTTTTTCCTTTGCTTAGGGCTGCGATTTGGGGAGAACTGTACTCAATATCTACAAAATCCCCTTTTTCAGCGCTGCCCTGTTTGGCAGAAAGTTTTACTCTGGATCTTTGAAGCCACTGAAGCGCTTTTTGGACATCTTCGTCTGTCACTTCTACCGGCTTCTTCTCGCTCTTTGAGGCTATTTTCTGGTAATCCGGTAAGTCCACCTCAGGAAAAACTGCCACCTTTGCTTTGTAGATAAAAGGATCCTGGGAAGAGTTGGGGGTAGGCATTTTCACTACTTCAATCTTAGGCTGGGCAACTGCCTTAACATTATTCTCTTTGGCTGCCTGAGAATAGGTTTCTTTTACAGCCAGATCGGCAGCATCTATTAAAATCTTTTCTTTGCCCACTTCTTCTTCCACTTTTTCTTTCGGGGCATTTCCCTTTCTAAAACCTTTGATTTCTATATTCTGACTGTGGTTTTCAACAGTTTTTTGGACATATTTTTCAAATTCCTCAGAAGGAATTTCTACGGTTAATTCTATTTGTGATTTTTGATTCTTCTGAATATCTGTTTTCATAAATTAAATTAAGAAAGCTACAATTAGTAAAGCAACGATGTTTAAGACCTTGATCATAGGATTAATAGCAGGACCTGCAGTATCTTTATAGGGATCTCCTACCGTATCTCCTGTTACTGCTGCCTCGTGGGCAGGAGACCCTTTGCCCCCGAGATTTCCTTCTTCTATATATTTTTTAGCATTATCCCAAGCAGCCCCGCCTGTGGTCATGGAAATGGCTACAAACAGGCCTGTTACTATGCTCCCTATAAGCAATCCTCCAAGGGCTTCAGGCCCTAAAAGCCACCCAACAAGAATGGGAAAGATTATGGGGAGCAGGGCTGGAATTACCATCTGCTTAATTGAACTTTTGGTAACAATGTCTACGCATTTACCGTAATCTGCTTTTGCTTTTCCTTCAATCAATCCCTTTATTTCTGCAAACTGGCGCCTTGCTTCAGTTACCACGGCGGAAGCGGATTTCCCCACAGCGCTCAAAGCCAAAGAGGCGAAAAGGTAGGGAAGCAGTCCTCCTATAAAGAGGCCTGCAATAATCTTGGGGTTTTCCAAAACAAAGTCTGCTCTTGCCCCTCTGTCTGCTAACTCCTGAGCATAGGCTGCAAAAAGCACTAGAGCGGCCAAGCCGGCCGAGGTTATGGCATAGGCTTTGGTTACTGCTTTAGTGGTATTCCCTACGGCATCCAGTTTATCCGTGGTCTCCCTTACCTCTTCTGACAAATCTGCCATTTCTGCTACGCCTCCAGCATTGTCTGTTACTGGACCGTAGGCATCCAGGGCCACCACAATACCTGCAAGAGAAAGCATGGTTGTAGCAGCCAAAGCCACTCCGTATATGCCGGCCATAGAATAACTGATAACCACTCCTGCCGAAATAACAATAATAGGAAGGGCCGTAGACCTCATGCCGGTTGCCAGCCCCGTTATTATATTAGTAGCATGCCCTGTTTGAGAGGCCGACGCTATATCTTTTACGGGCTTGTGTTTTGTAGAAGTGTAATACTCTGTAATAACAAACATGGCTCCGGCTACTAGCAGTCCGATCAAGGAAGCGTAGTAGAGGCTCTGAGTGGAAAAGCCTAAATTATCAGTGCTCACCTTTGTTATCACGGGATAAAAGCCCACTGCGGAAAGAGTGGCAGAGACCACTAACCCTTTGTAAAGAGCTCTCATAATATTCCCGCTTTTCCCTAGTTTTACAAAGAAACTTCCTATAACAGAGGCTAAAATAGATATTCCTCCTAAAATTAAGGGCAGGAAAATAAACTGGGGGTTTTGGGGAAAAAGAAGAGCCCCCAAGAGCATGGTGGCTGTAATCGTAACAGTATAGGTTTCAAATATATCCGCTGCCATACCCGCACAATCTCCAACATTGTCTCCTACTTGATCTGCGATTACGGCAGGGTTGCGAGGATCGTCTTCTGGAATTCTCTGTTCTACTTTCCCCACCAGATCGGCTCCTACGTCTGCTGCCTTAGTGTAAATACCGCCTCCCAATCTTGCAAAGACTGAAATCAAACTGGCGCCAAGCCCTAAAGCCACTAGAGCCGGGATATCCCTGAAAAGATAATAAAAACCCGCTACTGCCAGCAATCCGAAACTAACCACAAGCAACCCAGTTACCAGTCCGCTCTTAAAAGAAACCCCTAAAGATTTCTTTAGCCCTCCTTTGGCAGCCTCCGCCACCCTGGAGCTAGCACGAGTAGACACTACCATGCCAATAATTCCTGAAAGAGCAGACAACAAAGCTCCTATCAGAAAGCCAAGGGCTATTGTAAACCCTAAAGCTATCCACAAAAGAATAAAGAGAACAACAGCAACTACTGCTATTGTTTTGTACTGCCTTCTTAAATAAGAGGCTGCTCCCTCTCTGATTGCTTTTGATATTTCTACCATCTTACCCCCTCCTGCGGGCATTCTCTGGATATCTTTAATTAAAAAAATAACAAAACCTATGGTTAAAAGAGATACAAGAATCGGCAAATAATCTAACATAAACATTAACCAGCCGGCAATACTCCCCGGACTGGACTTAATTATTTTTTATCAGAAGACGACTCTTTTTTAGTGGTTTTCTTTTTCTTTGTTGTTTTTTTCTTAGCAGAAGAAGATTTCTTCTTTTCAGGCGTCTTCTTCTTAGAAGACTCTTCGGCGGGTTCCTCCTCGACAGCCTCTTCTTCCTTCTCAGGCTCTGCGCTCTCTACCTCTTCCCCTTCTGGTGTTTTAATATCTATCTTCCAGCCGGTAAGGCGGGCTGCCAGCCTAACATTCTGCCCCTCTTTCCCTATGGCCAAAGAAAGCTGGTCGTTGGGAACAACACAAAGAGCAGTGTTTTTGGGCTGTATTTTAACTTCTTCAATTTTAGCAGGGGAAAGAGAGTTGCTGATATATTCTTCAGGATCTTCTGAATATTCTACAATATCAATTTTCTCGCCTCCCAGTTCGTTAATGACTGCCATTACCCTTGTTCCTCTTTGGCCCACGGCGCTTCCGATGGGATCTATATTCTCTTCTTCTGCTGCCACCGCTATCTTGGTACGAGACCCTGGCTCTCTGGCAATAGATTTTATCTCAACTATCCCCTGGGCTATTTCAGGAACCTCTAATTCAAATAATTTTGACACAAATTTAGGATAAGCCCGAGAGAGCACAACAAGAGGTCCTTTGGGGGTCTCTTGAACTTCTAAAAGATAAAACCTTAGTCTCTGGCCAGGCCTGTAAAACTCTCCGTAAACTCTTTCTTCTCTCGGAAGGACACCAAGCGTCTTGCCAATATCCACAAAGATATTTCTGGCCTCCACTCTCTGGATAACTCCTGAAACTATTTCTCCCTCTTTTTCTTTGTACTCAGAATAAATGGTATTTCTCTCCTCTTCTCTTATCTTCTGGAGAATAACCTGCTTTGCCGTCTGGGCTGCGATTCTCCCAAACTCAGTCTTGGTCTTCAAAGAAATATATATTTCATCTCCTGCCTTAATGTCCTTTTTTTCTTTTTTGGCATCCTCTACCATTATATGCCTCTCTTGATTGAATCTCACTTTCCCTTCTTCCTTTTCTTTTTTATTCTCTTTTATTTTCTCCAATTCTTCCTCAGAATAAACCATATCCTTTGAGACCACTTCCTTAATCTGCCAAAACTTAACATCACCGGTATCCGGCTTAAGTTCTGCCCTTATAATCTGTCCCTTCTCTCCATATTCTTTTTTGTAGGCTGCAGCAATAGCGGCTTCAATGCAGTCAGTTACCTTATCTACGGGTATTCCTTTCTCTTCTGCAATCTGCGCCATGGCTGAAGTAAAATTCTTAATGTCCATATTTTTTATTAAAAATGTCCGTTTTCCAACGGACAATTACTTTCTTTGCTGTTTTCAATTTAACAAAAGAGGAGAGGATGTCAACCCTTTAATCTCTCTTTTACTTTTTCTACTATCTGCTTCGGAGTAAAGTCTGCTTTGGTAATATATTGCTCGGCCTCAAGATTGTGGCCCTGTTGTTTAAGTTCTTTGCTGGTATAGTTTGTGAGAATAAAAACAGGAATGTCTTTCAATCCTTTTTCTTTCCTCATCTTCTTTAGCACCTCTATACCGTTAATATCAGGCAAAACAAGATCTAAGAGTATTAGATTGGGATATTCCTTTTCTTTTGATTCTTTAAGTTTTTGGAAGGCAGCCTCCCCCAACTTAAAAGATTCCACCTTAAAATCTTCAGCCCCTAGGGCAGTCTTATATATGTCTATAATAGTAGGCTCGTCTTCTATGAGAAGTATTTTTTTACTCATAACCTGAATTCATTATATCTTTTAAACCAATAAAATCAAATTCTGTTTATTTCTTCAACTAATCTCTTGTTCTGCTCGGGAGACCCTACGCTGATCCTCACAAAACTATCCATGCCTTCTCCGAAAGAAGAACAATTTCTTAAAATAATTCCCTTTGCTTTCATTTTAGAAACCACCTCTTCTGCCTTATGGGGGCTGGCATCTACAAGAATAAAGTTGCTCTCTGAGGGATAAACCTTAAATTTAATGTTTCCTGTTAAATATTCTCTTTGCTGCTTATTAGTCTCTGTCACCTTGTCAGCATGCTCTTTATCTTCCATTGCCTCTTTTCCTGCTTTTACTGCCAGAGAACTGGTAAAAAAGGGAAGGTTGGTTTTGTTGAAATCTGAGACTAATTCATCTGGCAGTATGCCGAATCCAAGTCTTAAATTAGCCAAACCGTAAACCTTAGAAAAAGTGCGGGTAATGATTAAATTATTGTATTTTCCCAATAAATCCAAACAGGAGGAATCAGGCTTTGCGTATTCAATGTATGCTTCGTCTAATAACACATAACTGTTAACCTCTTTAAGGATTCTTTCCACGTCCTCTTTCAAGGCAAGATTCCCTGTAGGATTGTTGGGAGAACAGATGAAAATGAGTTTGGTATTTTGGTTCTCTTTGGATATTATCTCTCCAACAGGAAGATTAAAGTCTTTGTCTCTTTTTACAAAAACAGGGCTTCCTCCCGCCACCCGGGTTACAAACTCATACATGCTGAAAGTAGGCAGAGGAATAATGGTCTCTTGGTCTTTGTCTATTAATATCTTGGAGAGGACGTCGAAAACTCCGTCGCTTCCAGAGGACAAAACAATGTTTCCCTCGGAAACTTTTAATTCCTTAGATATTGTCTTCTTCAACTCCCTTATGCTCAAAGGATCCGGAAAAATAGCAAGGTCTTTAATATTGTCTATCACCGCCTTTTCCGCCTTGGGGCTCGGTCCCAGAGGGTTTTCGTTTGAAGCCAGCTTGATTACTTTCTCAGGATCCAAACCTAATTCTTCCGCCACTTCTTCTATTGACTTACCCGGGATATATTCTTTTAAATCTTTTAAGAATTTCTTTTTCATATTTATTTTATAGGTAACTCCACAAAGAAGGTGCTACCTTTACCCTTGCCCTCAGACTCTGCCCATACTTCTCCGTTGTGGGCCTTGATTATTCTGCTGGAGATAAAGAGGCCTATGCCCTTGCCAGTAGCAAAAACCTTTTTGGCTTTTTCTCTTCTTCGGCTTTTTTATAAGTTTTTCATTGATAATCTCTGCTGAGGATTCTTCTTTTGAATAAGATCCTCTATCGCTCTCTCAAACTTCTCTGCTGTTTTAATGCTATTTTCTGCTTCAGTTTTAGAAATTACTAACTTGCCCTCGTAGATCAAGTAGTTTCTTTTCTTCCGCATCTTATTGAATTTTTGAACCAGTATTCTGTAATCCTTCCCTAAAGCTTTCTCTGTAAAGTTAACCACTATCCTGTGAGAACCTACAGTCCGGGGCCTTAAATTATGGGAGAAAACAAGGGCTCTGCCTGTTAAAAGCATGGCTTCGTAAGCGAAGCGGAAGCCTCCTTCTTGGTCGTTGTTCTTAATCAGAATCCTGGCACTTTTAAGGCTTCTACTTGCTCTTTCTAACAACCTGACCACTTGATCGAATTCAATTTTTTCTTTTTTTAAAAATCCCTTTTTAAGAAATTCTTGATAATTCATTTTTATCGCCGACTAAAAATATTTT
>CAYXTC010000004.1:0-23974 GCA_964468405.1 uncultured Candidatus Saccharibacteria bacterium
AGAGCCCCATAAATGCTCATCGAGATTAACAAAAAGTTTACTCACCCGGCCCTCTTGAGAAGCAGAAAGAACCTCTTTGGGGTCGGCTGAAGTCTTGGGCCCTCCTTTTAAATCTTGGTATTCTTCTTTTGCTTCCTCTTCTTTTCTCTGAAAAAAGGGTCTTACAATATCCCATGATTTTTTATGTATCTTCCCTTCTTTCATGTCATCGGGGTTACCGACAATTCCGTTTTCAGAAAGACGTCTGTAATGACATGCTCTCTTGAACAAGGGATGAAAATAATCTACGGCAGCCAACACTAAAGGAGAGGTTTCGGAAGAGAAAACTTCTTGTAGGCGATTGTCTAAAATCTGGAAATACCTTACCAGATTTTTCTTCTCTTCTTCTTCCGGAGACTGGCCGTAGAACATGGCTCCCTCTCCTGAGGTGCGCGTGTGGAAAGAAGCTCTGTTTTCTGGATCCTTGGTCTCCAGGGCTTCTCCTATATCATGGGGCAGATCCACCTCCATTTTATTAATCTCATATCTATCTGCCTGGAAAAGCTCTACCTTCTGCTTGCTCACAGAAAGGATATAGAATTTGCCGTTTTCTGAGATCAGGGGGAGTAGAGGCTCGATATAGAATTTGTCAGAGACCAGAGAGGTCTCCTCTACTTCAATGGGGATCCTGTAATATTCAGAGAAACCGGGAGAAAGGAACATAGCAAGCCCCTTGTTCTGATGTTCCCAGAATTCAGGATTGCTTAAAAGATCTTTCGCCGGCTTAAAGACTTTCTCCACCTCCTTCTTTTTCAACCCTCTTTTCTGCAAAAGATCTTCTGCCTTGTTCAGCTGATTTTCAAATCTGATTGGATTCTGCTCTGTCTGATTACCGGATTGGACAGTGGGAATATAGATAGAAACAAGGCTTTTCCCTTGTTTTGTCGCTAAATTCTTTATTTCTTCGTTGCCTAAAGGGTCTGTGTTTGGCATGGGTTATTTTTTCCACAAACCGTGGACATTACAGTATTCTCTGGCACTTATTTTCTCTCCTCTAATGTTAAATTCCGCCTCTGGCTTATCGCCAGGATTTAAAAATTTCCGGCAGTATTTTCCATCCACAACAACTTCTATCCACTCGATATAATGGGCCTCTTCCATAGGATGCTCCACAGAGCCTACTTTTACCTTTACGCCGCTTTCTGTCTCTTCAATCACAGGAACGTGTTTTTCCAGCCCTTCGTCTTTCTCTTTTTTCGTCAAAAGATTCATAGGCTCCCCGCAACAAACAAGCTGGCCCTTTCCTTCATGAAGAACCTCGATAATGTTGCCGCAGATATCGCATTTGTAAATTTGTTTTTTTTCTGTCATAAACTAATCTCCTGTCATTTCTTCAACTTCTTTCTTGCCCTCTGCTGACTTCTCAACCTGTTCTTTGTCTTCTCTTTCCAAAAGAGTCTCGAACTCCCCCACATGCTCTTTTTCTTCTGCAGCCACATCTAAAAGAACCTTTTTGATGTCTTCGTTTTCTGTTAGAGCTGCCATCTGCTCGTAAAAAGAAATAGCGTCCAATTCTGCTATGATCCCGGCCCTTAATATTTCCTGGTCAATTTTCTCCTGGCTAACTTTGTCTAAATTAATAGGTAATTTTGATAACATATTATTGTTTTAAGATTTAAGTTTTTATTCAACCTTTAATAAGTTAATTGTATCATTTTAAAAAAAAAGAAAAAACTATCTCATATTGTTCTTGCAGTACTCCCCTCTTCTTTTTCCCACGTTACATTGCCTGAACAGCCTCACATACCCTACTACCCCTGATTAATCATATATCTTAAATATTTTATTCTGGCCCCTAGCCCCTTTTATTAACCTTATCTTTTTCTCTGAAACGCCAAAAAACGAGGCAAGGGACTTTGCCACCGCCCTGTTTGCATCGTTTTCCCTCGCTTTTTCCTTGACTTTCACCTCTATTTTGTCTCCTTTCTGAGAAATCCCTCTTTTTTTAGAACCGGGGAATGCTTTAACTTTTATTAACATTAAATAGGGCCTGTGCTTGTCTTATTATCTTCTCGGACTTCCACTTGGGAATACCTATCCTTTGAGAAAGCCATCCGGGATCTTTGTCTAAAACCTGCTCTGCCAGCATAATTCTATGTTCTGCAAACTTGCTTGCCATCTTCCTCGTCAATAAAGGAAGAATGGTAATAGGATACAATTGTTTTTCTTCAATGAAAAAAGCCAATCCTTCTTTGGGAGGATAGCACCAACTTAAAAGATCAACGTTCACACAATTGGAATACCTTTTTGCCTTCTTAGTAAATTTACTATTGGTAACTAAAATACTTTTTATCCTCTTGCCCTTAGCCCAGGAACCCTTTTTAATGTCTAAAAACCTGGCATGGTTGGCTAAGGCCGTATTAGAATGCACCCTGCCGTCGGGCAAATGACGGAATTTACATTCTCCGATATAGAGAAGACCCTTTTTTTCTGCTAAAAAATCCAGTTCGTATTTGCAGCAGGATCCTTTTATTCTCGGATTAAGTTTCGTCTTAAATCCCCTTTCCTTAAAAAGGGCGCAGATAAACTTTTCAAAAGGAAAGCCGGTAGGTCCTAATTTCTTTAGGCTTTCTTTAAGGTTATACTTTACAGCCACCTCCAAATTTTCTTTTAAAAGGGCCTTTTCTATCTTCTGGAATATTTTTGATGTCTTAACGCCGGAGTAAACCTCTTTCTCTATCTTCTCTGTAATCTTTTTTGCCAATTCCTTGGAAGCCCCGGCCCTGCGGGCCGAATCATATACCTTTCGTGCAGAAAAGGGCTCTCTCTCGCCATTAAGTTTTACTACTGTTATTTTTTCCATGTTAATTGCTTTTCAATCGAAGAATGCAACTTGAATTTTATTGCTTTACAAGATTTTAAGTCTGCCCCTACCACCTCTATGTCTTTAAGGTTATACTGTCCTAAATTATTCTCTCCGCAATAAAACAAATATCCTACGTCTCTTGAGTCTATACCCATTATCTCCAAAGCAACTCTGTCCACAGCTAAAGAGTCTAATCCGGCCAAAGCCACTTTAGTTTCTACAAGATCCCCTTGGGTGGGCCCATCTCCTTCCATGCCTTCAAAGCCGTCTATTGAAGCCAGGTCCGGCATTCTTTGATTAGCCAGCAAAAGAAGATTATGATTTATTTCTTTTACTCCCTGGTGGACTTTCATTTTATCTTCTTTGAGAACCATGCCCATAAGAAGATTTTTGATAGAGAGAGTGGCAACCACCGAGTCATGGGTTTTTATCTTAGCGGCGGAAATAATAAAGATGTCAGGATTAAGCGCCATCTGACTCACCCCCACCTTCTCTCCTTTTAAAATCCCTATTTCTGAATAATCGTCCTTATTAAGATCTAAGAACTCTATTTCTAGAGGATACTCCTCTTTTAGTTTAAAGAAATCAAAATTATTATATCCCTCAAATGTATCATTGGCAGATCCCTCCGCAATTATTATTTTCCTTTTATAAAATCTAGAGAGAAAATCCAAAATTCCTCTCATATGGCCAAGATGAGTTGCCGCCCCCTGAAGAGTTGAGGAAACAAAATTGGGTTTTATGAGAATCGTTTTGTCTCCGACTGCTTTTCTGGTCTCCTTTTCGATATTTAAGAGCGAGTTCAAAACATTCTCCCTCCTCTGTTCTCCTTTTACTAAAGAAACTCTACTCATTTCCCCGTTGGTAAAGTCCTATTAAGTCGGCTTCTCCAATAATATGCCCCTCCATCGCCTCCTCAAGCGCCTTCTTATCTGCCATAAAATCAAGATTCAGTTCCTGGTCTAAAGCGTACGCTTTAAAGTGGTAATGGTGGGTCCCGCTGGGAGGACACGGGCCCCCATAATCGTTTTTCCCAAAACTATTTACCCCCTGGGTTGATCCTTCGGGAACTGAATCCTCTTCGATATAAGAAGAAGAGGGGTTGATATTCCAGACAAGCCAATGAACCCAGGTTCCTCCGGGAGCGTCCGGGTCGTCTACTATTAAAGCAATGCTCTGACATTGCTCTGAGACCTCTGAAAATTCCAAAGGGGGATTTACATCTTCTCCGTCGCAGGCATATTTAGCAGGAATCTCCTGATTGTTTTCAAATGATGAACTTTTAATTTTCATGATTAGATATTTTAGTCAGTGCTTGTTTTGAGGTTAGAATGGGAAGACCTTTAAACTTTTTAAGTTTTAACAGATGATGATCATTGGAGATTATAAGGTCGGCTTTTCCTTTTAGAGCGCAGGCTAAAAATTTATTATCATCCGGGTCTTCTTTTATAACATTCAAGCGGGGCGGGTTTAATACTTCTTGGTCCTCCGGGAAAATTTCTTCAGACAAGCTCTCAACCGGCCTGTTAACAGATCTACTAATTTTCCCCAGGATAAGACTAGCCTCTTTTTTAATAGATGAACTCCACAAGACTTTTACTTCGCCCCTTTTCGCCTTTTCTAATATCTTGTGGGCAGAGCTGCTCTTGTTAAAAAAAGAGGCAACCAAAAGATTTGTATCTATCACTACTTTCATGGGCTATCTTTCTTTTTCCGAGCCAATAAATTTTTTATGTCATTGGTGTAATAGAAAGCAGATGTCAGCCCCGCCAAAGAAGTAACGATTGCAAAATAGATAGAAAATCCGAATACGGGGTATTTAACGCTCAACAATATCAAGGGAAAAGTTATCCCCTGCATAAAAGTAGTAAACTTCCCCACGAATCTAACTTGAGGGATCCCGACTCCTGTTAAAACCGCAGTTAAAAGAATAGGCATTACTAGTATTTCCCTGGAAAGGATGATAAAAATCTGGAACAGGTGGTACCTAGTCAAGAGAGAGTCTCCTGTGAATTTTATCAACAAAGCCAGTACCGTACCCACCATTAAAAACCTGTCTGCTATCATATCAAACTGCCTGCCGAATTCTGTAGTCTCTTTAAACCTTCTGGCCAAAAACCCGTCAAAAAAATCAGTAAGCATGCCCAGCGTGAAAAGAGAGGCGATATAGATAAAATCAAAAGCAGCAAAGACGAAATAAATAGTAACAAAAGTAATTACCACCCGGCTGAAGGTCAAAAAATTAGGCAGGTTCCATATTTTCTCCTGATTGTTGTTCATAAAATTATTCGAAGAAACCAACTAGGTTCCTCGCGAGGTAGTAGATAAAAAATATACCGAATATCAGAAATACAAAAACAAAAATCCAGATTACTTTATCTAACATATTAAAAACTTACTTCCCAGCCATTGCGAGGAGTAAACTTATTACCTGTTTTTTTAATTGATTTAATCTTTCCGATAATAAAAGAGTCCAAATGATTATCTCCGCTCCCTACTGTGTAGCCGTTAAATATATGTCCCGGAGTTATGTGCTCTTTGCCATAAACTAAATTCTCACCTTCCTCCCCACTGTCTGTGGCAATGTTATAAGGCTCCACCTCCCGCCATCCGGCTTTAGTGTTCTCTGTGGCGGGGTAATAAATCTCAACGGTTTCTCTTTTTCTCGCAGCTTTTGCTATCTTTTTAACAATTTCTCGGTAATCTGTGTAATCCATATTTATTTTATTCTAACGCGGGAACAGATTAAATAAAAGCCCAAGAAATTATCCTGGGCTTTTTTAAATTTAAAGAGCTTTTATGGGGACTTCCAAAAGATGATTAATAGCGGCCACCATAGCGCGGACAAAGGCAAAGACAATATCTGTATCGCCTCCCCGGCCATAACTAATGTGGCCGTTGCTCTCTATGGTCAGGGTAACCAATCCCATTGCCTCAATTCCTCCGGCTGCCTTGCCAACATTAAAGTCTTTGAGCCGCAAGTTGGGAATCTGAAATTCCGGGGCTCTTTTGATGGCATCAACTACTGCATTCCAAGCGGAAGAAACCGGACCGTCTCCTGACCCTTTTCCTTCGAAAGAATTACTGTTTTGGGAAAGAAAAATCTTAGCAGAAAGAGCGTCGTCTGTGCGGGAGTAATTTATCTTTTCTATAGTCACAAGGTGGCCCTTCTGGGCCTTTTTTTCTGTCAGTACCTCCTGGACCAGAAGACGGAGATCGCTGTTATAAACAATCTTTTTAGTGTCTGCCAGATCCTCAAACTTAGCAAACAGGAGAGAAAACTCTTCCTCTTCGAGTTCGTATCCGATCTGTCTGAGATGGTCTTTTAAAGCATGACGTCCCGAGTGCTTGCTAAGAGGGGCTGTCTCCCCTTCCCACCCTATGTCCTTCCTTGAAATTACCTCATAGGTTGTAGGATCTGACAAAACCCCGTGTTGATGGATACCGGCTGAGTGGGCAAGGGCACTAGCGCCCGCTACAGGAAGATTATCCGGCACAGGCTTGTCGATAGCCGAAGAAAGAAGCCTCACGGCTCTACAGATTTCCTGAGTTCGGACTCCCGTAGAAAGGCCGTAATAATCAGATCTTGTTTTCAAAGCCATAACCACGGCCTCCAATTGGGCATTACCCGCCCTTTCTCCTATGCCCATAAGGCATACTTCTGCCTGCCTGGCTCCGGCCTCAAGGCCGGCAAGGGTGTTGGCTGTAGCCACACCGAAATCATTATGGCAGTGAACGGAAATTACAACGCCGGAGTAATTGTCAACCACGCTTTCTTTAACCTTTCTGATGAGGTCAGCATATTCTGATCCTACAGAATAGCCCACAGTATCTGGAAGATTGATTACAGATGCCCCAGATTCAATGGCTGTCTCAACAGACCTTAAAAGAAAGTCCGTACCTGTACGAGAAGCATCCTCGGGAGAAAACTCTACCTCGTCAACCAAAGAAGACGCTTTCTCAATTTTTTGCGAAATCATGTCTAAAATTTGCTCTGGAGTCTTCCGAAGCTTCTTTGTCATATGAACCTCTGAGGTGCCGACAAAAGCATGTATCCTGGATCTGTCAGCCTTCTCAAGGGCTGAAGCCCCAGATTCTATGTCTCCGTCTTTAAGCCGGCTCAAGACACAAATGGTAGGTCCCTTAATCTCTTCTGCTATCTTAGAAACAGCAGAAAATTCTTTAGCAGAAACGACAGGAAAGCCTGCTTCTATTACATCAACCCCTAACTCTTTTAACTGATGGGCTATCAATAACTTGGTTGACTCTGCCATGCTGCAGCCCGGAGACTGCTCGCCGTCTCTTAGGGTGGTGTCAAAGATGACTACTCTGTCCATTTTCTTTCTCCTTATGTTTTCAAAGAACAAAACAAAAAGACCTCCCGGCTTGAGAGGTCTTCCAAGAATCTTTGCGCTATTCTATCTAAAACCTCTCAAACCTTCTTTTTAACAAAAGCAGGCCGATTAAAATCTCGTTTAATAAGAGGTTTTGTCTTTTTCTCGATGTCTTTTCCATATACTTTAGGATATAACTCAAAAAGAAAAATGTCAAACTAATCGATTTCATAAATAATAGTAACTGAAGATTCTATTTTGTTCTCCCCTGTTTCTATCTGGGGAGAAGATCCTGCTCCCAACCCCTCCATCTTGTTTACACGAAAAACAGGAGCCAGTGAAGTATTCTCTGAAAAGCTTTTAATCCTAACCAGGTCTACTCCTAATTGAGAAGCCAATAATTCTGCTTTTTCCTTGGCTTTATCAATCGCCTTCTTTCTGGCTTCATTCTGCATCTCTTCTTCGTTTTCTACAGTAAATCTCAACTGCCCGATTTGATTAGCACCCGCCGCAGTAGCTGTTTCGATAATATTTCCTATCTTCCCCAAATCTCTAATTTTCGTTTCCACTCCTTGCTTCACCTCGTATCCAACCAGCACTCTCTTCCCAGGAAGAGGATAAGTTACCCCCTCTCTGTATTCATAACGGGGATAGATGTTAAAAACTGTTGTTTTTAAGTCTTTATCTTCTACGTCCTGATCTTTAATCTGGGAAATTATCTTGTTCATTTTGTCTGTATTTTCAGAAAGAGCCTCTTCTACTGTCTTTTTCTCTGTAACCACAGAAAATTCCATAATCGCCAGGTCCGGCTTAGTATATACCTCTCCTGTAGTAGAGACTGAGATAGTGTTTTGGTATTCAGCATCCTTGCCGATGTAATTTCCTTTCTTTATCCCGTTCCAAGCAGCAACCGCAACATATACTGTCAAGACGATAGCCAACAAAAGGCAAATACAAAAGAAAAATTTAAATAAAGACCTGTGTTCTGTTTCTAGTCTCATATATTTTTAAAATTATTATTTTTTCGACTTTCAGAAAGGCCCATCAAAGCCATCATTGCTTTTATTCTACCTCCGTCCCTCCTGTAAGAGAAGTATTTATCTTCAAGGCAAAAAGTGCATTCTTTATTTGTTTCAATATCCGTCTCAGCAAGACCCGCCTCCACAAGATCTTTTTTGGCGGCCCCTTTTAGATTAAAAAACAGTTTATTCTCCTTTCCAATCAAAGACTCTGGATAGTCGCTGAGTTTTCCTAATACGTCTCTTTTAATCTCAAAATGTTCAGGGCAAATTCCAGGACCTATCCTGGCTAAAATGTCATCCGCAGAGAAATTCCTCATTTCCTTGACCGCTCTTTCCAAGATGTGCTCGGCTATCCCCCGCCAGCCAGCGTGTATTAACGCTACAACTCTCTTTTTTCTGCTGAAAAGAAAAACGGGCAGGCAGTCAGCTATTGTCAAACAAAGAAATAGATTACTCTCTTTAGTTATTAGACCGTCAACCGCGGGCACGGTTTTTCCTTTAAGAGAGCTCCCCACCCAGGCAATTTTGTTGCCGTGGACCAACCCCGCAGAAACAACCTCTTTGGGATTTACTCCTATCTTCCGAAGAAAGTTTTCGCGGTTCCTTTTGATAATCTCGTCTTCTTTTCTGTCCCCGGAAAATTTCATGGACCCGTCTTTCTTTTCGGAAACCACAATCTTAACCTCCGGTATCATTATTTATTCAAATAGACAGTTTGAGTAGGATAAGCCATCTCTAATCCTTCTTTCTCAAAAGCCTCCTTAGTCTGAAGGTTTATCTCTTCCTGTGTATCCATATACTCATTGTAATCAGAGCTATTCAGGTAATAGACAACCTCATAATTAAGGGCGGACTCCCCAAAATCCTTAAAATTAACTCTGTCTAGCCTCACAAGGTTAATGTTAGACATTATGCTTTCAATAATCTTTGGAATTTTTCTAAGTTTATCATTGGGAGTTTCATAAAGCACCCCGAAACTAAAAGCGATCCTTCTTTCTTTCATCTTTTTGTAATTATGAATCCTGCTTTCTGTTAACTCTTTGTTGGAAATAACCAATTCTTCGCCCGTGAGACTGGTCATCCTAGTAGACTTAATGCCTATCTTAGAGACTGTGCCCATATCATCGCCCACTATGATAAAGTCGCCTATTTGAAAAGGCTTGTCGAAATAAATGGAAAAGGAAGCAAAAATATCAGCCAGAATGGCCTGGATAGCAAATGCTATTGCTAATCCGCCAAGCCCCAGCCCGGCTACAAGGGTAGAAACGTTATAGCCCAGATTTTGGAGAATAACAACTAGGGCGACAAGCCACAAAATTATTTTGGCTATCTTGCTTAATAACTTAACCACCGAAGGATCAAAAGAGGAGGACTCTTCTTTTTGTTCCATTTTCTTCACTGTCCTCTGAACGCCAAAATCAATAATAGCCTGAAGGCTTTTCACAACGTAATAAACGGCAATGATAATAAGGGCGTAGTCAACTGCCTTTTCCAACCAAGCGGGAAAGGCAACAAATCTGATCGCCAGAAATAAAGACAAAAGAACATATAAGAGCCATCCTATAGAATCAATAATGCGAAAAAAGAGATCGTCTATATCCGTCTCCGTCCGGCTGGCAATCTTTTTAATCTTCTTTAGGACTACAAACTTAAAAATCCTTAAGACCACAATAGAAGCAACAAATACGCCTGCGCTTATTAAATATTCTTGGACTGTATTACCGAAAAAATTGTAAGATAAAAGAGAGATGAGGTTCATAATTTTATAATTCTATTATTCCAGAGTTATGATCTTCTTCTTGGGGTGACTGCCCCTTATTTTTCGCCAGAAAAAAGAGAAATAAAGCAAAGAGAATAAAAGGGATCAGCCTCGGCGGCCAGGAAGCAAACCCTAAGATCCCAAAGATTCCCAGATAGCCCAATTTCCAAATATCATCCGGATTCCCCTTAAAAACAAAACCTATTAGATTAACAATAACTGAAACCAGAAATCCTGCAAGGCCCAATAGGGCCAGTAAGAAGAAAGTGGCCTCCTCTATTCTCCAAACCGCAGACATAAGATTATGAATCAAGGTGAATAGTAAGAAAGAAAAGAATAGCCAATAAGCGATTTTAGTTCCCTTTTTCATAATTTCTTAATTATGGAAATTATCCTGTGTTGGAAAATAGGAGCGGAGCGAGGTAAGAAACCGAAAGTTTCTTAAGCCGGGCATCAGGGTAATTGCCTTTTTCATAATTATTCCCTTTCTCTGCGATAAAGAGTAAAGGTATTATCCCTCCTGTTATAATCTACTGACCAGTCCCGGTCGCTGTCGTCTTCGAATTCTGCCACACCAATTCTTTTGGCCGCTTCGAAAATAGTTTTGGCCTCTCCCCTCTGCAGATCGCTCCTCAGGTGCTCGACTCCCTTGCGAGCGTCTTTATCATAAATAAGCCAGTAACCATGGATTCTCTTTTTCTGAGGTTTCATGATTTATTTTTATAAACCCACATTGGGATTAAGAACATAATGGCGTATATAATCCTTTCTGAAAATTATAAAAGTGAAAGAATAAAGCAGACCGTACCACAGGAAAAAAGCAACAATCCCCACTGAAGAACGATATATCCCTCCATCGCCCGCCAAAAAGGCAAGGGACTCAAAAAAGAAGGCAACGATGTAAGATACCGTCAAGAAGAGAAGGAATCTCTTTGTCTTCTTTTTCATATTAAGAAAAGTTCTTGTTTTCTTCCTTTCGGCTACCACAAAATTCCTTTCTGTTGTCTTCCCTCCCTCTTCCTTTAAAATATTAAATTCTCTGCCATATCGCTTTCATTATATCAAAGTCTTCTTTAAAACAAAACCCGAGATTCGCTCGGGTTTTAATCTCTAATCTTAAGAGAGATAAGAAAAAGAACAATAATCAAAGCAATAATTACACCGGTAAAAACAAAAAGTCCATGCTTTGAAAACCATTCCTCGCAAAAGAAAAGTCCTGCGAAAAGAACAGTTAATGCTGCAAGCATTATGGCCAGAAAACCGCAACTCCCTATGCCAAGGGTGAAAAAAATGGCCACAGTCCGGCATATCTTTTCTTCTGTTGCCGAAGAAACATTAAAAATCCTGCATAGCAAGCGGATGACCGCCAAAGACAGAGGCACTACAATTAACAGAAAAAAGACACCCAAAATTACGAACACTGCAACCGAATTAAGCATTATCTTCTCCTTCTTTTAAAGATCTATTCCTATTTTGCAAAGAAACAGTATTTTGTCAAATAAAAAAAGCCCGATAAAAACGGGCTTTGAGTTGGCTTACCTTTCCCTTTTTCTGCTTGCTGTATGCAAAAGGGATTCTCTTATTCCTGGAGGCAGTTGCCTTAGGGTGATTTGATCGTCTTCTGGAAGAGATCTTCCTTGATCTGCCCACATAACAATGGCCTCGAGGGGGGTAAATCCTGCAGCTATCAGTTCAACCATTTCTCGGTCCATCTTTTCCCTTTCTAGTTTTTAAAGAACTTTGTCTGAAAAAGGAATCTTATCATAGAAGCAAAGGGAAGTCAATGGTTCTCTCTTTTGTCTTGCTTAAGAGAAGGGACATCAGCAGAACCGAATGACTTGGTGAAGTCTTTTCCTCTCCACTCAGCTATTGCGATAAGGGCGAGAGCAAAAGCAAAGGGAGCTGTAAATATATAGATTATGACATAATCTTTGTTCACCCCTCCCCAGAGAGAGATAACAAACAATACAAACAGAGAAAGAGCTATTAAAGTTAGCGCAATTGCCTTTTTCTTTCTCTTCACCTTATTCTCCTTTTGTTAAAGTTCTTCTATTACTTTATACCTGTCTTCGAAAATATTCAATATATAAAAACAAATTCGCTTCTAGGGAAGAGAAGTTAAAACATAATATGGATTAAGGATTATCCTTAAGCTTGAGCCTTTTTGCCGAAAGAGGTCAGAGCCAAGACAACGGCTGCCAATCCTACTAGAATATAAACTACCCTGGAAACAGCAGACATTGTCCCGAAAAGGGTGGCTACGAGATCAAAGTTAAACAGACCAACAAGTCCCCAGTTCAGTCCGCCAATTACAACAAGAATTAATGAGATTGCTTTTAATGCCTTCATGTTCTTTATTTATCCTTAATTTTCGACCTTTTATAATTCTCCGCTATCTTTACATGGGCTCTGGCAATTCATTCAAGTCAAACCACTTCCATTCTACAATTTCGTCGGGTTCTTTTCCCTCGGGCTCCCCTTCGAAATTATTGCAGAGAAATCCTATGGTAACAAAGTGGGCGTCTTCAACAATGTCGTCAGTAACGCTTGCTACGCTTAATTTTTCTCTATCCGCCTTTATTCCTGTTTCCTCAAAAACTTCTCTAAGGGCTGCGTCCCTTATTTTTTCCTTAAGGTCCAACTTGCCACCGGGCATTGTCCAAGTACCTTCCCCGTGAAGCTGGCTGTCTGCTTTTTCGGCGTCTTCGTGTCTTCTGCCCAAAAAAACCTTGTTGTTTTTCATTATCATTACCCCTACTCCGACGCCGGGTTTTTTGTCTCCCATACGCTTATCTGGCCAAGAAAAAAAATAAAGCGATGCCTGCTATAATCATACCCGCCAATCCTACAATAGACCATTTTTTAAGTTTTTTGTTCTGACCCAACAGGGGGCGAAAACTCCAAGCCAAAATCAGAAGAGACATAGTCATTACTACCACCTGCGGAGTTTGAGAGGCCCAGGCGTCCATTAGATCTGAGACAACTACTACCGCGATGACAATCAAAGCAAATATCCTTATAGACCACATTATCTCCCTGTTGTCTACCGGCTTTTTCTCTTGGTTCTCAGAAGACAAATTATTAATCTCTTGATCCATATTAATATATTTTACCACACAAGAAGATCAATTGAAATGAGCGCCCATATGGGCGCTCATCAGAAGACTAGCTCTTCTTCTTTGCCATTTACCAGCCAAGAGACTTGGTGAAAGAACACAACCTCGTCATTCTATTTTTATTAAAAACGCTTTAGGAAAACGAGTTTCAAAAAGGAAAACAATGAAAGAATTACCAAAAAAGCCACCAAAAGCGGTTTTTATTACAATCGGGTTCTTTAAATAAGGATTTCAATTTCTGCCGCCTCCCGCAACTCCTGAAGATACTCCATATACAACTCCTGTTGTTTCTCTTGAATCACAGACTGCTCTACCTGCGTGCGCACCTCTTCAAGAGGAGGAACATCGCCCTGCTCTGCGGCCTTTTCATAGGCAGCTGTAACCTCCTCTGCGCTCGCTCCTATAGAGGAAAGGTTGAGCTCTTTATTAAGATGGGCCTGCATCGCAAGGTCTTCGCTTATTTGATCTTGAAAATCTTTTTCTGTTATCCCTTCGGCAGAGAGAGCTTTTTCAAACTCCTCTTTACTCTCAAACTGATCTTTAATCGCATTCATTTGAGCGACGATCTCTTCTTCTTCCACGGTTACATTAGAATTTTCTACGGCCTGCCGCAAGAGTGTTCGGGATACAAATTCTTCTATTAACTGATCCTGGATCTGTTGCCGTGTTTCTTCATCCAACTCTGAAGGATCGCCCCCCATCTGGGTTATGCTTCGTGTATAGAAAGCTTCAAATTCATCACGCGCCACCTCCTCTCCGTTAACAACAATTGCCACCTCTCTGGACAACCCTTCTTCTACGGGCTCGGCATTCTCCAAAGAAAGAAGATGCCATACTCCCAAGCCAGCCACTAGCGCCACGACAATTATGATTGCTATGTTTTTAACCATATGAAGTTATGGTAACAGCCCTCCTCAACCCCTGTCAAACCGATCAAGGAATGTCAAAATGGCGCCTTTTCCGTCGCAAAAAATGGTCATGAAAAACCTTCTGTTTTCATGTCTTTTTCATACTATTAAAATCCCCATCGCGAAAGTGATTAGAGCATCTGCAAAGTATTTAATTTTAACTATCTCCGAAGACATGTTGGCGGTATAAAAAAAGACCTGAGAAATATTCTCAGGTCATTAAAAACTTTAAGAAGCGGGTTTGGAAGCCCAGAATTTCATCCAAATGCGTTTGCATAAGGGGCAGTTGTTTGCCTTTTCAACTGCCTGTGCCAAGGCTTCTTTGTTCTCGTTCCTCCACCAGGCCTCCATCTCTGCCATCGTGACACACTGATGCTTTTCTGAGTTCATAAACGGCTCCTTTTCTTAAGGAACAAAAAGTTACAACCCTATGCTGTAACTGTCAGAACAATAGCATAATTATTAAAGTGTGTCAATGAACAGACGGCTATATACTATATACCTGCCTTTTCCTGCTTAAGTAAGAGACTGAACCAACCCCCTAAGGCTTTCTATGTCCTGCCTTAAATCTTTAACATCTTCCTTTGTAGCAACAACTTAAATTATTTTTTGAATATTTTTATCTTCTAGCATATTTCTATTTTCGTTATAATCTCGCAATCTTCAAAGTCAATCTTGGTTCCGGGGGCTGGACAACGTTAGCACTTTTTTAGAAAAATAAAATAGTTAATCTATTTTAAATCCCTCTATATCCTTTGATCTTAACAATACAGACAAATCAGCGTGTTTCTGCATTCCTAAAGACGGATTATGGGAAAAACCAATATATTCTAATTTTTTCTTTCGATATTCAACATATTTAACTGCGGGGATAAGGTCAGTATCAGAGCTTACTAAAATAGCGGTATCATAAATATCGTCTGCAGCTCCAACAACTAAATCAACCGCTATTTTAACATCTGTTCCTTTCTCTCTAATCTTTCCTTTGTCGTACATTACTTTTCCTCTTTTTACGGTAAATCCTTCATTTTTAATCTTCTCTAAAAATTTCTGCTGGCCTTTAACAATTCTCTTGCTTTTAGAAGAGTCGTCTACATTGCGAGCAATACCAACATAATATCTTTTTGATACACACTCTCTTTCCCCCACTAAAAAATTTACAAACTTAGAATAATTAAATTCTATCCCCTTTTTAAGGCCTATCTCTTTGTCTTTAAGATATCCGTAAAAATTATTCCCGTCTATGTAGATAGCTACTCTTTCTTTTTTATTATTATTTCCCATCACTATTTATTATACCACAAAAAAACTGCCCTTGCCCGAAGGCAGGAGCAGTGATCATAGTACTTTCATTATATATAAATCTGCATAGCCCTGTCAAGATTTTGGGGGTATAAGCCATTTATTAGCTACCCGCCTGGTACGATTTTCGAACTTTAGGGTGAGTTAGTGGCATAGAGAAGCCCGAAAACGTCTCAGAAGAGATCAAGGATTTTTGATTTTTCAATAACAATTTTAAAATCAGCTCCATGTGTGGTTCTAGAACCATTTTTTAGAAAAACCGAGTTGGTTCAAGATTTAGTTGAAATAGATAAAAACTATCTTTTCTGGTGCAGAATAGAATGTCTCACTTCTCACAACTTTTAATCTGAAACGAAACAAATAAAATACTACATAATTAAGATTACTTTATAATATTATGTCTTCATTATTTATAGAACAAATTTATTATTAAAAATTAAAAACGGCATCAGCTGCCTTTCCGAATATATTCTGGTGAGGTTTCATCACTTTTCCCGTTATATTTTTTTAAAAGATTAGAAAAATTTTTCCCTTGATGAGTAGAGCTTCTTAGAAGCACCATATGATTTTTGAATTCTTCCACCGAAAAACACCTTTGGAGTTCCTCTATGTTTCGATAAAAAACAATGCGCATATTAAGATTTTTTTTAATTTCTTTTTTGTGTTTAATAAAATAGCTCCCCACAAAACGAAGACTCGCTAGTTGGCTGATGTCAAGTTTGTAGATTCTTTTCATGAGGCGGCTCATAACAGGTATTGTCGCAGATCCTAATCCCGCAATTTCTCCTACTATAGCGTGCTTTGGTAGTTTAGAATCTATTTCGAGCAAAGTATTAAGCGCATTTAATATTGATTCTTCGTTTGCATTAGCAGTATCAATTATAAAGTGAACTCCTTTATAAACATAAGACTGCATTCTTTGTTGTGGATTCCTGTACGCGTCCAGCCGTATACTCTCTGGCAGGCTTTTCTTTTTTATTGTATCCATGACAGCAGAAGCTCCCGCGCAAGCAGCGCCTAAGTGGTATCCCATATCATTAATAAAAAAGGTAGATATTTTTTGGGAATAATTTATTTTAATAACCGTCTTTTTTTTCATAATTTGTTTAATAGAATACTGAAACTGTGCTCCGCTTGATTTTTCCCCATAAAATATAATATCCTGCAAATTTTTTAAAAAGGGCTTGTTTTCAATGTGTGATATCAGTGTTGCATTCGGATGGTTTTTTATAAATGACAATTTTTCATTCGCAACGCCTTCTCGCGACCCAAGTATCCCGATATTCACGTCGGTAAATTGAGTATAAATAATTATATCTGTAGGAACTACTGCCGCCATCATTTCTGCATCCCCGCGCGTCGCAACGCCACACTCAAAGAGAGAATAATCTGCTTTTTCTTTACGGGCCAAATGCGTCGCGAAGGGTAATTGCGGCAACCAATTATCGTTTATGCGCGTAGCATAACAAGAATAGCCTGCCTGTTGTATTAAAAGTTTTAGTATCTGCAAAAGTGAGGTTTTCCCTACACTACCAAGAATTGCAACAGAAAAGGTACGAGTCGAAAGCATTTCTCGATTATAAAATATTTGTTCTATTGTTAACCCTCCTCTCTTCCAATATTCCTCTAAGTCTCCCTTCGCCCAGCTTTTATAGTCCCACTGTCTGCAACGATTTTTAAATTCTTTAATATTCATTGTTTTGTTTAATATTATTGCGAGCCCTTTTAATCAAAAGGGGATGCAGAGAGAGAAAATATTTATTTATTCGTTGTCGCTCTTCCCCCCACTTTTTAAAATTATTAAGGATGTTTTTTTCTTTCCAGGGAAGAAGTTCAAGCTCCATCGCACGGTATTTTTTATTACTCTCGTCAAGAGATAAAAAGGGCACTCCACTAAGATAGGCTAGTATGGTTCCATGAAACGAGGTGGATAATACTCCCTGGGCATAGCGTATCCGATCGGCATAGTTCCTAAACGATGCTAACGAAATTGCGTTTTTGTCGGTCCATTTCCAGCATGCGTTATATTTAATAGTATTTCTTGCAATAAAATCATTTGGTTCGTTTCTGCCTCGGATTAGGGCAACACTGCCGTTACTCTCACTGTATGGACGCACTGACATGGAGAGGACAGAACAATCAAAAGATAACACGGCATTAAGTCCAAGACTTTTTAAGTGTTTTTGGGTAATTATGTCCCGGCATGCTATATAAGAAAACTTTGAAAGCAGCCTGGAAAAGGGTTTACCTTCATACATTGAAAAATTTACTAACCAACTCTCCTTTTTCAATAATTTTGCTATGGAAGAAAAATAAAGATACGGATATACATAACTTTCATGTTTTTCAGTAAGACCCTCTCCGTGCACTATAAGAATATCCGACCTGTTAATTCCTTCCCACCACAGAGACTGCTTAAGAGAGATAAGAAACCTAGAAAAAGATACATAATCGACACCAAAAGCATCATAAGGAATCTCTTGAATAATAGAATAATCTTTTTTTACGAGCCTCCGAAACGCAAAATAGTTTGTTCTAGACCCGAGATGAAAAGAAGAAGTATCTCCTATAATGGTTACTGTTTTTTTGCGATTAGGCATGGTCTATAAGGGCCATATCAATACCTCGAGTTGTATTTTTTACAAAATCAGGAATAACTCTTACGTTTTTCGCAACTCCTTTTTTGACAATAGTTTTATTAAGCGCCCCGTAGAGGCTTTCTGTCGTAAATCGAAAAAATTCAGTGCCTTCATTCATCTCAAAAATATCCCGGTGTGGCGGTATGCTAGAATACACAAATTTTGTCTTGTCTTTTGAAAAAAGTAACGCCTCTAGTGGAGTAAGGGGGGCTCCCTCAAAGCGAGCAGGAAATACTACAATATTAAGATTCGGGAGCTGTAAAATACTTGACGACAATGTCCTTTCAAAACTAAAAACAGGCGTTATGCTCCCCTTCGGAGCCTTCCCAATTTTATTTTTAATGTCTTTAACATATTTATCCGTTGAGGTTTCTGTCGGCATTATAAGAATTAGGTGATACCTTGGATTTTTGCGAACAAATTTATCAAAAGCAGGAATTAATATATCGTATCCTTTTTGATATGTACAACGCCCCCATGAAAAGATAATTTTTTTATTTAACGAAATTTTCTTTTTTTGTAAAAATATTTTTGCTTCCCGAGAAGAAACGTTGAAAAGGCCTGATTTGCGATAGACGCCATTAATAAATGGGACTAACCTGTCATTTCCCACGCCATAATTATTAATCAGTGTATTTTTAAGTGAATCACCGATATATCCTATAACGTCATTTTTAGACATCAGCAAATGTGCTATGGCTTCATTCTCCAATTTTATTCTTTCTCTATTACTAAACTCGTCCTTAAATATAGAGCTCAAGCTGTGGGGGATCCAAATTATCTGCAAATTATCACACGAGGGAATAAATTTACGTATAGAAGAAAAAATAGTGTCGTGAGCGATAACAACGACTTTTTCATATCTTTCAGCAAACATACGCAAAAACACGGATGCACTTAAAGAGGCGCTAAGCCATTGCGTTGAGCCTCCCCAGATAGAACCTTGACTTTCTCCTTCAGAAAAAGTTGGTATGTCTATAAGCGCACCGCCGTGAGTAAAGCACACATTTTTGGTTATACCTTTAATGTCTTTCCTAAAATCCGGTGAATTCTCTCGTAAAAAAGGAGCTAAACAGAATAAGTCTACTTTATTTTTTCTGAGAAATTTGGATTCTCGAGATATATCTATAAAGGCTTCGATGAAAGAATGAACAACCACACCAACACCGGTACATAGGGAAACGAGACCATCATGTGATACAACGACGAATGCAATTTTATTATAATTTCTCATCTGATTATCTTGCCATTGTAAACAACTTTATGTTTTTGCTTAATACGTTTTGAAATGTTTAAAGTGTCCCTTTTGGTGTTTGCAATCGGCTCGCCCTGCAAGTTAAGAGAAGTATTTAACAACATATATTTGCCCGATCTTTCGCCAAAATTTTTAAGTAGTTCGTATATAAAAGGATTATCCTTTCGATTAACAGTTTGGGCTCTCGCGGTACCGTCATAATGGATACTTCCTATAATTCTATTTGAAATTCCCGGCCTTACTTTATACTGATCGAGCATATAAGGAGATCGCGTCGGACCATAGAAGTAATCATTAACTTTTTCCTCTAATACTATGGGGGCTACAGGGCGATAAGGTTCACGTTTTTTTATTTCTTGGCTTAGTAATTTTTTTACGCTCGCACTATCCGGCCTTGCTAGAAAAGACCTATTCCCCAAGGCTCGAGGGCCAATTTCTGCTTTATGATTATGTATTAAAAGAATCTCATTATTTAAAAGAGCATCGACAAGCCGCTCTATTATTCGGTAACTATAATTGAATGAGGGTTCCCCGTATCCAAGATACGGTAAAGTAACAATGGGACGCTTTTTAAAAATTTCCGTTATAAGATATGCTATCGCTCCTAATGATTGCCCCGTATCATCACAACAGGGAGGTATAAAAAGGGGAAGATCGGGATACAGCTCTTGAACCTTGGTGTTTACTTCAAGATTGAGACATGCCCCGCCAGCCAGTACTAAATTGGGGGGTCGGTAGCACCTTATCGCCTTTTGTATATCATTAAGGCGATGTTTAACGAAAATGTGCTGAAGCGTGGCGGCAAAATCACAAGCATTTTTGTGTTTTCTAGAGACGCCTTTTTGTAATTCCGGGAAGGATTTTAATAATATTTTTTCTCCTGTTTCTTGATCAGCAACGCATAATGTTGGAAGCAAATATTCTAGCCTCTTAATATATTTAACTGAAGGCTTGCCATACGCCGCAAGGGCCATCAATCTCCCTTCACATCTTGGCTTCTTGTAAAGATATGTCGAGCAAAGATCATAGGGTTTTGCCGTAATACAATTGCTTACATCAAATCGTTCTCTAGTAATAGATTTATTTTCCCCACCATAAACAGCTACACGCTCCCCACAATCTCCGCCCCCGTCACATGAGAAAATAAGAGCATTTCTAAAAGGTGAAAACAGGAAAGCGCTTGCGTGGGCAAGGTGATGGTTAATAATAAGACAGTCTCTTTCTTTATTTAATAATTTGATCTTTTTCCAAACTGGAGGGTTAGGATACACATCCTCCTTATCAAGCCAAGGATTTTGAAGCGTTGCCAGAGCCCAATACGAAACATCATCAGGCGTTTTTTTTAACAAACGTAAGCCGTATGTAATAAGTTGCTCCATTTCTTTTGGAGTACATCGCATCTTTTTCTTACGAAAAACCCTCTCTGCTTCAAGCACAAGAATTACTTTTCGACCAACTGAAAAAGTAACTGATGAATCATGATGGTTAAAGGCAATACTGCAAAACAATAACGGCTTTTCATTCTTATTCATAGAATTTCTAAAAGAAGTCGCCTCAACTAAAAAATATTTATTTTTAGCCCCAAAATTCTTTATCAAATATTAATAATTTTTGTTTCTTGTAGTTTCACTTCGTTAGAAATTTATGTTGTCTTTCACTGCCCTCTTTGGTGTCTAACCTTTTTTTATTAATCTTAGAGTATTCAAGGAAATAAATTTTTGTTTTTTCTTGCTTCCCATATTTTTCCTCTGTCCCTATTTCATTTACCGAAGCCTGTACACCAGTTCTAACGTTGTATTTTTGTGTATAATTATTTCTTTTTCATTATCTTGTTTTTTCCAAACCTCTATTTAAAACCACAGAGTTCATAACTAAAATATCGTCTTTATATAAGGGATTTGGGACTTTGTTAAACAAGAATATTTTCTTTTCTGAAATATAACAAAACCCATTTCTAAAAAAGTATTGCCTCCGATATAATTCTTCATTTCTCTCTTATCAATATTCAAAACTAAAATAACGTCCGAAGATTTAATTAAGCCAAAATACTTCTTTATCAAACCACCACCGATCTTATTGTCTGCAGATTCCTTTCTTGTTTCTGGCGCCAAGGAACCGTTCGCATGTAATTCCGCTTTTTTAGGAACATCCACTTGGTGCCCGACATTCTTCAGTTTTCTTTTCCCTCTACCATCTCGGATGCGACAGACATACTGGCACAAATAACTATTTTCATATACTTTATCCTATCAAAAAACCGCTCTCATTACGAGAGTGGTTTAAGCTTTCTATGCGAAGTGCTCGATTTTAAACTCTGCTCCCCGCCTGGGACGATTTTCGAATTTTTGAGTGGTTTTTTGAAGCTGAAGAACCAAACAAGATACTAAAAAACACTAAAAAATTATTAAGAGGATAATAATTTTATTCTTCAATAAAGAAATAATCGCTTTCTGCTATAGTTGGTCTGCCCTCTTTGTCTTTAACTATGCCTATTTTATATTTCCCGGGAATTACAGGAGATATTTTCCCTTCCAGACCAGCTCCACAATAATTTAAGAGAGATCTAACAACCCATTTAAAAGAATTCTGTCTATAATTTCCTATCTTACACTTAATCATCCCTATCTCCTCGTTTTTCTCATTAAAAAGCGACAAGTGATAAAAGGGCGGCTGAGTCTCCGCAAACACCTGATCTAGTAAAATGGTTTTTTCTTCTCCAATTTTCCATTGCTCGTCTTCTTGGGGCAAAAGGAAATTAGGGGATTCGCTGCTTCTTACAGTAAAATAACCAAATTGATCATAAACCCCTTCCCCGATTTTTAACTTGAAATAACCTGGTGCTTCTGAAGGAAGTTCTCCTACAAAAATCTTTAAATAATTTGCTCCAGTTAAAGAATGAGGAACGGTCCATGAATATTTCTCAACAGAGGCGTCTATGTTTTCTGCTATATACTGTCCTCTCGCATAAGGACCTGCTATCTTCCCCACAACGATTCCAATATCAGTCTTTTCCATGTCTTCAGCATTCCATCTAATTTCATAACTCACCCCCGTTGCTAACGCACCTTCGCCGGGAGTAAGGATTTCGATGCTGCTCTCTCTTTTTCCTTCTCTCTTTTTTTCTATAAAATTAAAATTGGAAAGTACTCGTTCGAAGGTTTTATTTTGGTCCTCAATAGCTTCTTCCGATTTTCCTCTAATATTTTCTTCTATCAATTCTATGGAATATATTTTTGCTTCTCTAGAAATATAGATTTTGTGAGCAATCCCTCCAGCCCCCGGCGGACAAACCGCCGGTCCTTTTATTCTTATGCCTTCCAAGCCATTTACTTTAATTTCCTTATAAGAGTTTAAATCTACATTACATTTCTCATTTCGTTGAATCCATTCTAAAAGAGAGAGGTTGGAATTGTTATCTTCCACTCTTATATTAAAAGTGTTTATCACCATCCCTTTTTCTGACCTTTCCGGAAACCAATAACTAAAACTTAGTTTTTCCTGAGACTCAGAAAAAGAAGAAAGATTTTCTCCGGGCGGATATTTCATCTCAAACCGATATTTCTCATTCCGATAAGTTTCCCAATTACCTGGTACAGATATCTTAGGTTCACTTTCTTTTATTAATTCCACGCCTCCTTCTTCCGCTTCTGGAGTCCAAATATTCTGATAAGAATAGAAAGCGACAAAACCTATCAGGGCTATGAGTCCTACAACTAATATAGCGAAAAATGTTGAAATTCCTTTTTGTATTTTCACAATGAATTAAATTGTTTATCTTTTTCTATCTTATCACACTTCTATTGGTAAAAAAACAAAACCCCTCACATTTTAAAGAGAATCGCAGTCCCGCGGACTAAACAACACAGGACCTGTTTGGTATAAGAAAACCCTTTTGAGATCTTTGATTTGAATTTAATAAAATCTAATGTTCCAGATTTACTCCAAGCTTATCTGCGGGTTGCTTAATCCACTTTCCGTGACGATTACAAAGAAATTTTTTGATAAATGCCAAAAAGTTTTATCTGACCGCGCCCGACCGCAAAAAAGAAAAGTTAAAGAGTTTGCTTTTCGCGGACTTTTGTTTTGCGGGGAATGCGGGTGCGCCATAACTTCCGAAATGCAAAAAGGGCATAATTATTATCGTTGCACCAAAAAGCGAGACAAGTGTTCGCAAGGATATATTCGCGAGGAAGTTTTGGCGGATCAGATAAACCAACAAATTCAAAAAGTTTCTTTGCCTCCGTCTTGGGCTGACAAGATGATTGCTGAACTGGAAAAAGACAAAGAGCAAGAAGCCAAAGACGGAGCCGTTTTTGCTCAAAATCTAAAATCTCAAATTAAAGAGCTTGAGGATAAATTGGATACACTGCTTGATACTCACTTAGACGGCACAATTACCAAAGACGAATACACCGCCAAAAAACAAAAAATCCTCAACCAAAAGATTGAGATTTCTGAAAAATTAAAGGATTTTGAGCAAAACGGCAATCATTGGCTCGAACCTGCCAAAAAATTCATTTTAGACAGTAAACAAGCCGAAATTATCGCTTTGCAGGAAAATCTTTTTGAGAAAAAAGATTTTCTAAAAAAGATTGGCTCGAACCGAATTTTGCGAGAACGAGAATTGATTTTTGAGCCACGCGGAGCGTGGCAAATCCTCTTAAAATCAGGCCTTAACGCCCGCAGAGCGACAGATCCCGCCGTGGCGGGAGAGGCAAGAGACGCCGAACATACAATTTGGCTCCGGGGGTCGGACTCGAACCGACAACAAACTCCTTAACAGGGAGCCGCTCT
>CAYXTC010000005.1:0-22420 GCA_964468405.1 uncultured Candidatus Saccharibacteria bacterium
TTTTTATTCCGAATATAAGAGAAGCCAGTTTTCTGGCTCCGGGCCTTAGTTCAGAAGCGGGGAGGCCAGAAAGGATTGTGGCAATCTCCTCTTTTCCGTAATTTTGGATTATCCACTTCCAATGGCTTAAGTCGCCGTAGTTTATAGTATTGACAATAATAGTCTTTTTGTTTTCTTCTGAGTCAATCTGAGAAAAATTGTAAGACCAAGGCAGCGGCTTAAAGGCTTTAGGGAGCCCTATTATTAAATTATAACACAGAAATGCTTTTTTCTCAACTAAGAATTTTTCTGTCCATGCTCAAGATGTGGCAGAGGGCCACCCCGAGGGCGTCTGTGGCGTCATCTTTCCTCTTGTTCTTATCCTTTGGTTTTTCTTCTAAACTAAGTATGGCCTGGATCATTTTCTGGACCTGTTTTTTTTCTGCTCTTCCGTATCCTGAGACTGCCATCTTTACCTCCAGAGGAGTAAATTCGTAAACAGGGATTTTCTTTTTGGCTGCGGTCAGCAAAACCACGCCCTTGGCCTGAGAGACGGGCATTGCGGTTTTAAGGTTTTTAAAAAAGTACAACTTCTCTACAGCCAGAACATTCGGCTTGTACTTTTTGATAATAGAGGTGAGGTCGTTATTTATCTTCTTTAATCTTTCGCAGGGCTTTTCCTTAGATTCTGTGATAATGCATCCGTAATCTAGAGCCTTGAGATTCTTCCCTTCTACCTTTATTAGCCCATATCCCAAGGTAGCGGTACCGGGGTCTATTCCTAGTATAATCATTATTCTTTTAAGTTAGAGTAAATGTCCTGGACTGTTTCGCTTTCATCCAAGGCCTCAAAAAGGTTTTCGCATTCTTCTCTTTTCTCTTTTTCGGGGTCTACGGTTTCTTTGGGTAACCAGTCCAAAGAAGAGGAGCCAATTTTAATCTCTTTTTCCTCTAAGTTGTTTTTTGTTTCCTCAAGGTTTTCAGGGCTGGTGTAGACGTCAAGGGAGTCGCCCTGCCATTGAATATCTTCTGCTCCTGCATCTATAGCCTCCAATTCTAAGTCGTCTTTGTCTTTTTCCTGCAAAGGCAGAGTAATCACGCCTTTCTTTTTAAACATCCATCTGACAGAGCCTTCGTCTGCCAGTTTGCTTTTGTGGTCTGATAATATCTTTTTTATCTCACCAAGCGCCCTGTTCTTGTTGTCTGTTATCCCTTCAATAATAAGGGCGGTCTTGCCGGGTCCGTATGCCTCAAAAGTTACAGATTCCAGTTTCTGCCCCTCTAGTTCGCCAGTTCCTCTCTTGATAGCCTTCTCGACATTGTCTTTAGGCATATTCATCTTTTTGGCTTCTTCTATAGCCATTCTCAACTTGGAGTTGGTCTCCGGGTCTTCCCCCCCCTCTTTTGCTGCCATCGAAATCTGCCTGGATATCTTAGAGAATATCTTGCTTTTTTTGGCGTCTGCTGCTCCTTTTTGGTGTTTGATCTTTGACCACTTTGAATGTCCGCTCATGTTTTGTTTGGTTATTTTCCTTAATTCTACCCCAAAAAAGGGTTTTTGTCTAAGTTCTGTGGAAAACTCTTTTGCTATTTTTTTTGGCAGTGGTAAAATAATAATGAAAAAGATAAGCGCTCCTCTAGCATTAGAGAGGCTTTAAAATTATATGCAAATATTCAAAAATCTCTTTAAAAACACTCCCCAATTATTATTTGGGACAATTTTAGTTTTAGGTTTTTCTTTGTTTTTTGCTTCTTATGCATCTGCCGAATACATTTGCGATTGTGTTTTAAGCGGAGCAGACTCCCGCTGCACAGAACAGGGGGCGGCAGACTCTATATGCGTGAACGACAGTTTTATAGAAAACGTTATTAATCAACCGGGCGTAAATTTTGATTTAAAGGATTTTCAAGGGAACGACCTTGATACGGTTAAGGTAACAGGCAACCTTTTCAGGATAAGAAACACAAAAAAAGTTTACTTCAGCGCAGTTCAGGGTTCTAGAATAAACAATGATGCTTTGGATATTAATATAGCTGTTGGGGGATCTGAGTATTCTTTTGTCTCTTTTAGAAAGACAGACATAGGAGAATGTTCTGACTGGGAAACCATTGACCTAGAGGAGGGCTCTGTTGAGGTTTGTACTCCCGGAGCGCTTGAGATCGGAGCCAAAAGTCTTAGGATTGAGGCCACTAATGCCATCTATGCAAAATACAGGTGGCTGGGAGTTAAAGAAGAGGTGAGTTTGGTAACAGCCGGGGAGTCAGATAAGGAGAAAATTACATTTGAAGAGATTTATGTGCCGGATCCCGTCACCGCAGGGCACGCTGTAAATATTTCCACGGCAGGCGCTATAAAAGGAGGCAGGTGGAATAATAACGAAGACCATATTCCCTACACAGGCAATATTTTTGCCCAGCCCGGGTGGCATCAAACGGGAAGCGCAGGAAGCATCAACCTGTCCGCCAAATCAGTTCAGGTGGGGAATATAAATGCCATAGGATATCCGAACTCAGGCCAATTAACAGTGAATGCGGAGAGCGCTTATTTCGAAGATATTGCCCTTCAGTCTGTTAAAGGATGGGAGCAGGATGGCTTAGGAAACTGGTCTTTTTCTTATGATTTAACAAAGCCTGCTAATCAGTCTCTCACAGTCAATGACGGTATAAAGTATTTTAGAGCCCGAGGGGTCTATCTCCAGGCCGCAGACGACATAACTGATGTAAATATTACTGCCTCGGACAGAATTTCTGTTTACTGGATTTATGCCTATAGCGGATGTATCCCGGGAACGATAGAAGAAATAGAAGATTACCCGGGCAAAGAGCCAAGGAGGATATGCCAAGTGGGAAACAGCGGGAATATCAATTTGCGGGTAACAGGAGAAGCGGGCGATACAGGAAGAGGGATTTGGATAAATAATGGCATTTGCAACGATGCTAAAATAGACAACCATGACCACTATGACACCGTGCCGGACGGCGAAGACCTTGACGGAGGGCAAAATTTCACGGGGAACATTTCCTTAATAGCAGAAGATGGTTTAGTATATATTAGGCATAAGATGGGTGATTCTATGGGAGGAAGAAGTATTCGGTCTTTGGGCTTTCATCGGCAAAAAGACAATAACGGCGATGATATATACGACATACACATTAAAGGACGCTTTATATACCTCGGATATTCTATCAAAGCCGAAGGATACGGCAATTATGACCAGAGCATCGGTCAGGTGTTTCCCGAAGAGGTTAATGGCTGGCCCGCTGACCTTCTTGGTTTAACAAGGCAGGATGACGGAGGGGTGAACGGCAGGAGATATGTAGGAGGCGCTAATATTAAAATTGAGCCTGTTTCAGCCCCCACTGGAACGGAAGGGTGCAATCTTGGAGAAAAAGGTGGGTGTCTCTCTTTTAAGGATATTTACAACAGCGGGCTTCATCCTTTTGCCCCGAATGGAGGAAGGGTAGAAATCAAAAGCGACGTCCAGAACAGGCCCGCCTATAGAGTAGAGGCCCATGACGAGGAATTCTATATCGAAACTAATGCAGCGAATCTTTCAGAAAGCTGGTACGAGGATGCTTACGATGCCTGGTATGTTCGAGACGGCCTAAGGAGAGACCCCAATAATGGCGACTATCTTGCCTATGACAACGACGACTTTGATAATTTCTGCAACGCAGGAAATGAGTATATCGACGGAGCGGATGCGGGGATTAACAAAAACGGATTATTAGACCAGTATTCAAAGTATGCAGAAGGGCTGGACGGAGGAAAAGGAGGAGATGTTCTAGTAGAAGCACAGATGATACAGCCCTATAGATATGGAGGATCTGCTCAATTGGAAATTGAGTCTGCAATGGGACATGCTGGCAGAGGAGGCGACGGAGGAGAGGGGGAATATTGTAGCGTTGACAACCCCAGCCACGTTATTCCCCAGATCGGGTACGGAGGCAGAGGAGGCGACGGAGGAGCGGGGGGCAATATCACTTTTGTGACAAAAAAGATATCAGATACCTCAAAAGATAATTTTCATTGCTTTACTACTTATGAAATTAGAAATTACGGAGGGACTGGAGGACCGGCTGGTGCTACAGAACCATGGGCTCTTGCAGAGGCTTCAGGCCGGATGGGGACCTGTGACTTGGCAGGATGGGGAGTTTTAGACAATACAAATCAAATTCCTGAAATAAGGGCGCCGTCTGATCCAGGGAAAGGAGGGAATTCGGGGACTATTACCTTAAAACCTATGCCCACAGACCCCAATGATCCAATGGGAGTTGCTAGCATATACTCTTTTGGAGGAGACGCAGATGGCGGTGACCACGCGGGCACTTATTTCGACCCACCCGCATACCCTTATTACTGTACTGGCGTTAATTTCAATGCAGACGACCCCAACGGGCCAGCGGCCGCTTCTAAAGACGGGAACGAAGCCCATGCCCAAGATTACATGGAGGTTTACGAGAACGTGGAGAAGTGCATGGAATTAGCGAAAAGGGAGGCTTGGGATTGCCAAAGCGATCATTGCGGAGATAAATACCCCAACGGTGGCGATGATTATTATGCCTGTCGCGGTGATTGTAGAGATGCGAGAAAAAAAGCCGAAAGCCAATGCCAGTATACAACTGACCAAAGTAATCAAGCAGGCGATATACCGGTGGAGGACAAAGGTGAAGGTTATAATATTGAATATTATAATCCAGCAGGACCTGGCACACGCGAATGCTACACTACTTGGGACTGGGAAGAAATCGAGGAGAAATGTCGCCCCAAGGTCCCTCAAGCAGTATGTATGGTTCCTGGCTCTGGCGGGGGAGGGTTTACTCCTAGCGAAAGAGGACAGTCTGAATATGGGCCAGATTATGTAATAGGCCCGGAAAAGGTTGGGCCTGGGAATCTACTTGAGGCAGCAGAGGCCAAGCCCCTGGGAGTAGGGGATGATATGATAAATGGTCTGAATGGGGCGCCGGGAGGTAATGGAGGGCAAATAGAAATAGATACTGAGTGGGATGGTGGCGCCAAATCCTTTCGCGTTTACGGAGGCGAGGGAAGTTCTGGTATGTTAGGGCAATGTTCTTACATCAGTCAGCCCGGAGACGGAGGAGACGGAGGAGACGGAGGCAACGCTGGCTCTGTGAAAGTAGAGCAGCCAGATAATTATGTGAGTGACGGCTATCTCTACGGAGGGGACGGAGGAGACAAAGGATTTGCCGGTTGGACAGGGGGAGGCATAATAAGTGCCACCTTTAGATTCCCTCATGGCGAAGATTACTGTCGAGACTCTGACTATCCTGGCTACTTTAACCCCTTTTGGGATTGGGAGGTGGCCCCTCGTCCGAGAAGAAATATTGGGTGTGATGAGAACAGTGATTGCAATTTAGACGAAGACTGCTATACAAGCAGCGGAGAGTGCGTTGGTAAATTTGCCTGCCGCGGACAGACCAGAGACGACGATGACAGTTCTTATCTAGACTCCTGCCGCACCAGAGATCCTTTTGGCTCTGACTACCTTACCGGGACTGAAACAGTCAGGGTTGATCTTTCGAGGGTGGACGGATCCGAGGGCGTGGACGGCATAGAGGCCTCTGTGAATGAAATTTCTGTAAACCAGGCCTCCCTTGGCGTATGTGAGCCTGGAGCTGAAGATCCGATTAATCCTATTGCTTGGGTAGATCATGAAACAGGATGTTGCGATGGCATAGACAATGACAATGACGGGCTTACTGATTGCGAAGACCCGGATTGCGAAGATGAATGCTATGATAATCCCGGGTTCTTGACAAAAGGAAGGCCTGGGACAAGATTGCCTGATCCAAATAATGAGACTTGGGACAGGGTATGTAATGTAGTGATTTGTACAGACGGACACAATAATGATTTACAGGATGGAATAGACATAGAAGACGATTCAGACTGCGAGACAGAGACAAACAGCGATCCCGAAGCAAGAGATCTTGAATTGCAACAAACAGGAGGATGCGAAGAATTCCCTGTTTTCACGCTTAGCTGGACTTATTACGATTCCAACAATATTCCGGCGGGGTCTGACCCTCAGACAAAATATGAGGTGCAGGTAGCCGCAGACAACGGTTTTAATAATCTTGTGAAATTTGGAGAGCAAAATAGTGCTAATAATTTCGTGGAGTATTCTGATCTTGAATACGATACCCAGTATTGGTGGCGGGTAATGGTCGAAGATAGCAATGGAGGCAGGAGCGAATGGGCTTCCGGGGGTGACTTTACTCTTAATAAGTGGCCTTGGCCACAGTTTGATTACCAAATCTCCCAAAAGGTAAGCGAGGAGGAATGGGGTGAATGGGGTGCTTGGCAGAGTTGTAACTATACTTATCAGACCGGACCCTGCACCGCTATAGAGGATGTATATGACCTTAAACTCGGGTTTAACAACACTACCCAAAACTGCCCGAACGGATGTAACTTTACTTGGAACTTTGGCGACGACGACAGCTCTAACGCAGAAAATCCGCCAGACCACATTTATCCTCTCGGCGACCAATATACTCTAGTACTTCAGGCTGAAGATAAAGACAATCCAGACCATGCGTGTTTTCAGGATATGGTTATAGAATTAGGGGCTGGGGCCCAAGAGCCTCCCAAATGGAGAGAGATACCCCCTTCCTTTTAGACAGTAAAGATATTTCAGAACACCCGCCAAAAGGCGGGTGTTTTGTTGTAAAAACTGTAAAAAACACTTTTGGTGCCTTTCTTTGTTGAAAATAGAAAGAAAATACCTTGAAATAGTATAAGAAAGTTATTGACAGGGTACCTTGCTAGTGGTATTTTTAAAGTAGAAGTACGTTTTTGAACCTTAAAAACCTATATGGAGTAGGAGGCCTGAAATGAAGCGCAACGCACTAGCAGTTACGATGATATTCTTACTGCTGTTTTTAGGTGACGTCTTTGCCGAAGACGCCAAGACAGCGGACCCCGAGGTTCGCTATGTGGTGACGAAGTTAAACCCACCCCATCATTCTTCTAGTTATATCGGCAGCGACGGAAGGCACGGTGCTTCCAATGATGGAGTCGTGTTGCTTAATAACAGGGGCCAGGTGGTCTGGCTCTGGTCAGTTAGTGGATCGCGGACCGAAAGTTATGGCCCTCTTGATTGGAGGCTGTCTCTTTGGGAGAAGGGGCGAACAACCATTCTCTACAAGATGGAAGCCGAGAATAGCTTTAATTACGATTTTGTTTTAAAAGATTTTAATGATTTAGGTCAGATTATCGGCCGAGTGGGCCGCCGGAGCATGGCCTTTACAGAAGAGGCCCTTATTAAAGAAGAAGACGGCTGGCCAAAACCTCTAAGGTGGAGCCAGACAGCAATCTGGGATACAAAGGGCAACGTCCATTATATCGGAGAGCAGTATAAGTCTGTGGTGTGGGGGGCGAAAAGCGAGCACAGTATGTTCTATCCTGGTCGCCACGCTTTTATTAATAACCAGGGAACGGTTGCTTGCTCCGGGTTTGTCCCGCAAGATATTAGTGACCACAGGTGTCTCTCCGGGGAAGTCGGCGTTTTCCTATTCTCTTGGGACTCAAGAGAGACCAAAAATATTGATCTTGCTTCTCTTGACCACCGCCCGAAGAGGAAGATAAGGCGTCCTCAGCCGACCGCCATTAACGACCTCGGCAATGTGGTAGGGATAACCAGCGGCGCGGGAGGCCCCTTTATCTGGTGGAAAGAGGAAGACAGGGTTGAGAGAATTAACCCCTTGGAGAAATCGCACTCGTCATCAATCAGGGATTCTGGCTGGCTTTGCAGCCCCTCCGACATTAACGACAGAAATCAGGTTGTAGGTAACGATAATCTTGAACTCTATAAAATAGGAGGCGTGAAGAGAGAAGGCAGGCCTTTTAACGTTGAAAGGGCCTGGATATGGCAGGAAGGCCATATTTCCCAACTTCCTGTTCTCGCGCCGAGCGCTTTTTCTAAGAAGAGCTATTGGCCCTATCTTGCAGAGAAGTACAAGCGGTTTAAGGAAATAGGCCCAGAGATTGTCTTTACCTTCGTTTACGCCATTAACGACTCAGGGCAGGCCGTAGGTGAGGCTGGACTCTACTACAGCGACCGGTCCAAGAAAGTGGCAGGCACTGCCGTGATTTGGGAAAACGGGGAAGTCATAGATCTCAACTCTCTGGTTCCTCCGGATACTCCCTCTATTTGTCGAGCCACTGATATCAATGACTACGGTCAGATTGTCGTTGAGGCAAGACGTTCTTCTCCGGGTCGGGGGTCAACGGATGTCTACCTCCTAACCCCGATTTCTCTGCTTGATGGCAAGTCGGTCGCAGAGCTGGATCTCCCCGGCAAGCCCGAGATTGAGACGGAAGAAGAATCAGAATCAGTCGCTCTTAAGGACGACTGACAAAAACATAAAGAGCCTCAATAAAGAGGCTCTTTTTTATTTAATGAGATCTTAAGGATAAGAATTAAAACAGCACAAAATAAAGCCAGAAAAGACGCTGTAAACAGAACCGAAGAGCCATTGCTATCTTCTGCGGAGTCTTTAAGAGAGGACTTAATAGGAGCTGATCTAGGCTTTTCTTTGTCTTTTTGTTCAACTATATCCCCGTTCCAAACCCACTCATCCCCTATTCTTTTAAAGGATTCTCCTTCTGGCGCTTTTTTATAGGATACAGAGTCAACAGTTTTTCCGTTTGGATTATTGAGCTTTAAGGCGTCTCCTGAATTATTAAGCGTTATTCCTGTCTCAGGCCTTAGTAACGTTAAGTAGCTTTTACCTAATATCATTTTCTGAGGAAAAGTGAAAGTAGCGCTTCTTCCCTGGATGTCCCTTATCTGCCAGCCGGCCAAATCAACTCCAAAGCTATTTTCATTGTAAATTTTAATCCATTCCTCCTCTTTGTCTGGGCCTTCAGGGGAGGGCATAATTTCAGAAAAGATAATGCCTTCCGGATAATCTTTGATTAATAAAGGACTTTCTGCCTCTGGGATCTCTTCTGATTGTTTTATTAGGACAGAGTTTTCAGCCCTTGGGGTTCCTCCCGGCTCTTTGCTGTTCTGCCACTTAATGCCTTTTTTCTCCATGGTTTCTTTGGCTTGATTATCTCCTGCTTTCCACCCCAAAGAGCAGTCAACTTTGTCTATTAATTCTTTTTCAGAATAAAGAGATAAAACCTCCCCGCTGTTTCTTAAGGATCCTGTATATATTAGGTCAGCAGGAATGTTCGGCACTGTAGTGTCATCTGTTCTTTCTAAGAGATAAAAAGAATCAGGGCCGACAGACCCTTCAAGATTAATTTCTAAAGAATTTGTTTTGAGAGAAAATCCCTTGAGCTTGATTTCTTCTTCTGTGGGGTTGTATAGTTCGATCCACTCATCATTGTAGGAAGAAGTAGTGCCCATCCAGGCTATTTCGTTAATAACAAGGCCCTGTTGGGCTAAGGCAACAGAACACCACAAAAGTGGAATAGTTATTAGAAAATACCTCACTATATCAGTTTAGGATGTTCTTTGTAGGAGATTTTTAAATACTGATAGGCCGATTCCGTGGCCATCCTTCCCCTGGGAGTCCTTTCTATAAAACCCATTTGGAGGAGGTAGGGCTCGTAAATGTCTAATATGGTATCTTCTTCTTCTGAGGTAGCAGCAGAAAGGGTTTGAAGGCCTACGGGCCCTCCTTTAAATTTGTTGATAAGGATAGAGAGCATCCTTCTATCTCCGGGCTCTAGTCCTGATTTATCTATTTCCAGAAAACGAAGGGCTTTTTCTACCACTTCTTTATTAATAATGTTTTTTTCTTCTACCTGGGCAAAGTCTCTCACTCTCTTTAAGAGGCGGTTGGCTACTCTGGGGGTTAATCTGGAGGCTCGGGCTATAATCTTTATAGCCTCTTTTTCAATCTTTATACCCAGATTTTTAGCAGATCTTTTAATGATCTCTTCTATTTCCTCTTGTCTGTAAAAATTGAGTCTGAAAATAGCCCCGAACCTGTTTCTTAGAGGAGTAGAAATCATAGCCACCCTAGTGGTGGCCCCTATAAAGGTAAACTTTGGGAGTTCCAAATCCATGGTGCGTGCCATGGGGCCCTTGCCCAAGACTAGATTTAATCTAAAATCCTCTAGGGCGGGGTAAATAAATTCTTCCACTGATTTATTCATTCTGTGGAACTCGTCGCAGAAAAGTATATCTCCCTCTTCCAGATTAGTGAGTATGGCTGCCAGATCCCCTGTTTTTTTAATAGAGGGTCCGGTAACAGTTTTTATCTTGCTTTTCATTTCTCTGGCCATAAGATAAGAGAGGGTGGTTTTTCCCAGTCCGCTGTTTCCGTAAAAAAGGATATGGTCGCAGGAGGCGTCATCTCTTTTGCGGGCTGCTCCTATCATAACCCTGAGGTTCTTTTTTATTTTCTCTTGGCCTATAAAATCTGCCCATTTTTTGGGGCGCAAGGTGGCATCGATTATCTCTTCTTCAGGATTGGTTAAAGAGTCTGGTTTTGCGATATCTTCCATGGGGGCTTGACAAATTTGTAATAAAGTATTAAAATTAGAGATTATAGAATAGGGTTTAAGGCTGGGGGGTTGGGATTTTCCGCTAGACGGGTTGTTTGGCTCCGGCGAAGCATTTCCTCGGGAAAATCCTAAAAGTTGGTTCCTAAAATCAAGTTAACCCCCAGCCTTAAGCTCTATTTTTTTAATAAAGTTCGTCATCTTCCGCCTCCCTGGTTACTCTTTCTACCTCAGCCACTGTAGTGTGTCCTTTAAGCGCCTTTATAAAGCCATCTTGCCTCATTAGAACCATGCCTTTTTCTATGGCTTTTTCTCTCATGTCAGCTATTGAGGGAGAAGTTAGAATAAATCTTTCCATTTCGTCGTCTACGACAAATGCTTCAAAAATACCCATTCTTCCCTTGTATCCTGTAAAGTTACAGTGTTTGCATCCCTCAGCATAAGGGATTTTTATATCTTCGGATATTTCAGGAACCTCCACTTGATCTGGGAGGTTTTTTAATGTTCTTTTGATTTCTTTAAGGTGCTTTGGGGCGGGTTTTTTCATTTTAACGCATTTAGGGCAAACTTTTCTAACCAACCTCTGCCCTATTGCTATATTCAAAGCAGGAGCAATATTGGAAATATCTTCTCCGAGAGCCTGAAGTCTGGCTACTGTGCCTGCTGCGTCGTTAGTGTGGACCGTGCTTAAAACCAAGTGTCCGGTTAAAGAGGCCTGCAAGGAAATTTGGGCAGTTTCTAGATCACGTATTTCCCCTACCAAAATTATGTCGGGGTCCTGCCTGACAACAGCCCTTAGTCCGTTAGCGAAGTCGTAGCCGTGGGATTCGTCAACCTGGCTTTGAGAGACTCCCTTAAGGTGATATTCAATAGGATCTTCAATGGTAATAATTTTAATTTCCGGCGTTATAATCTTCTGCAAGAAAGCGTAGAGAGTGGTTGTTTTACCAGACCCTGTAGGCCCTGTGCAAATTATCATTCCATTCGGTTTTTTAATCTCTTTTTTGAAAAGTTTTAAAAGATCCTTTCTTAGACCCAGCTCTTCCATGCTTACTACCCATTTAGGGTTGAGGATTCTTAAAACCAAAGACTCTCCGTATTCTGCCGGGATAGAAGAGGTTCTAATTTCCACAGAGATATCTTCTATTAAAATAGAAAAACGGCCGTCCTGGGGCCGATTTGCAACATTCAGCTTTAGTTTTGAAAGAAGCTTTATGCGGGCAAGGATTCTCTTATAGGTGTCTAAATCCAAAGTCATAACGTCGTGGAGAACGCCGTCAATCCTTAGGCGCATCTTTGCCTCTTTCTCGCCCGGCTCAATGTGGATATCAGAGCCTTCAAGGAAGAAGGATCCTGCCAGGATAATTTCTACCAAATCGGTAGTCTTTCTGCTTAAACTCTTTTCTATCTTCTTTTTGAAGTCAGCAATATTAGTCGCCTCTTTCTTGGTGTCTTTTTCAATATAGTGGCTTATCTTTATCTGCCCTGTTATTTTTTTGTTCTGGACTTGGCCAGAATTTTTAGAGGCCATATTTCTTGTTTCTACCTGCCTAACAAGTTAGAATGAATTAATCGATTACTCTAATTTAGCCCAAACTAGTTTAATAGTCAAATATAATGGGAAAAGCGCATACAACTAATTCCCCGGCTCAGACAAAAAAAATTGCTCAAGGGGTAGCCGAGAAAGTTTTAAAAAGAGAATGCCCTTCTGTTCTCGCCCTTGAAGGAGACCTGGGGGCTGGCAAGACCACTTTTCTGCAGGGGCTAGCCAAGGGGCTGGGGATAAAAGAAAAAGTTTTAAGTCCCACCTTTGTGATAATGAAAAAATTTGAGATTCCCGAGAGTTCTTTCAGTTTTCTTTATCATTTTGATTGCTACCGAATCCAGAAACCAGAGGAGATAACAGAGTTAGGGTTTAAGGAGATTATTAAAGATCCCGAAAACATTATAGCCGTAGAGTGGGCAGGGAAAATAGAGGATATCCTCCCCAGAAAGTTATTAAAAGTAAAGTTTGAGTTTATAGATGAGAAAACAAGGAAGATATGTTTTTAAAAAAAAGAGGGAGCAGGGGCTTTGTTGTCTCCTAGCCCCCGAAAGGTTAGAATTAAACATATGCCCGATAAAAAAACTCTAGTTGTTATTGACAGCAATGCCATCATTCATAGGGCTTTTCACGCCCTGCCCGAATTAACGACTAAAGACGGTTCAGTAGTTAATGCCTTGTATGGCTTTTTATTAGCCTTCTTTAAGGCGGTCAAAGACTTTAGGCCCGATTATATAGCCGCTACCTTTGATTTTCCCGCTCCTACTTTTCGTCATAAAAAGTATAAAGAGTATAAAGCCACCCGGGAGAAGGCCCCAGACGAACTTCTTTCTCAAATTCCAAAAGTAAAAGAAATGTTGGAGAAGTTTCATGTTCCAGTTTTTGAGAAAAAAGGATTTGAGGCAGACGATATTATAGGAGCAATTGTTAAAAAAAGTTTTGATATAGAAACAATTGTTTTGACCGGCGATATGGATATGCTCCAGTTGATAGATGAAAAGACAAAAGTCTACAACCTAAGGAGGGGGGTCAGGGATGCTGTCTTATACGACATTGATAGAGTGGCGGAAAGGTATGAAGGATTAAAACCCAGCCAGCTTATTGATTTCAAGGCCCTGAGGGGCGATCCTTCAGATAATATTCCAGGAGTGGCCGGCGTAGGAGAAAAAACTGCTTTAAAACTAATAAAAGAGTTCGGCAGTTTAGATAATTTGTATGCCAAATTAGAGAAGGGGTGTGAAATTAATGATTCTCTAAAGAAAAAACTATTGTCTGAAAAAAAGAAAGCACTTCTTTCTCGAGAACTGGTTAAGATTAAAAAAGATGTGCCTGTTAATTTTAAATTGGAACGATGTATCTTTGGAAGGTATAATAAAGAAGAGGTTGCGAAGATTTTTGACGAATATCAATTTAAAACCCTTATTCCTCGCCTTTCAGAACTTGAAGACAGGAGTAATTTGGAATTACTGTAACTATGTTTTGGGGTAAAGACAAAAAAGAAAACCTACAGGAAATGTTTCAGGGGGGAGAACGAGAAGCAGAAAGAACCCTGACTGTTATAGATTATTTCACGGACGGCGTGATTATTTTTGGTGTTGGCAATAAGGTTTCTTTAATTAATCCTCAGGCAGAGAAGATGCTGGATGTTCCGGAAAAAGAGGCCCTTGGAAAATCTATTTTAAGATTAACTGAATTCTCCAGAGCCAATCCCTTGGTCAGTTTACTTGGAGGGGGGATAAAAGAGATCTTTAAGAGAGAATTAAAGATAGGTGAAAATTCTGTAGTAGAAGTCACTTCTGTGGTTATGAGAAGAAAAGGGAAAAAGATCGGCACCCTTGTGATATTACATGACGTCAGCAGGGAAAAACTTGTTGACCGCATGAAAACTGAATTTGTTACCCTGGCGGCCCATCAACTAAGAACCCCGACTTCTGCCATTAAATGGTCCTTAAAAATGCTTTTAGACGGTGATTTGGGAGATCTTAACCAAGGACAGAAAGAACTTTTAGAAAAAGCCTACCAGACTAATAACAAAGTAATATCTCTTATGAGTGACTTATTGAATGTGGCAGAAATAGAAGAAGGAAGGTTTCTCTCGGAAATGGAACTAGGGGACATGGAAGAGGTGATAAAATCTTCATTGGATTTGTTCGAGCATCAGATAAAAACAAAAAACCTAAATATTAAGGTTGGAAAACTGGACAAGCAAATACCTCAGGTGATGATAGACGAGAATAAAATAAAGATAGCAGTAAAAAATCTTTTAGACAATGCCATTAGTTATACAGAAGAAGGCGGAAAAATTACTGTTTTGCTGGGGCAGAAGGAAAACAGCAAGGAAGTCCAGGTGGAAGTTAGAGATAACGGCATGGGTATTCCGGCTAATCAGCAGGATGAGGTGTTTAAGAAATTCTTCAGGGCAGATAATGTAAAGAAAGTAGAGACAGAAGGAACGGGGCTAGGCCTTTATATCACCAAAAACATTATTGAGGCGCATGGAGGGAGAATTTGGTTCAGGTCAGAAGAAGGAAAAGGGACCTCTTTCTATTTTACCCTTCCTGTTAAAAAGAAGTTCGGAGAGTATGTGGGCAGTGAACTTTATTAACTTGATTTAACTCTTGGATCAGTTAAAATAATAACTAGATATGGCCAAAAAGATTCTAATAATCGAAAACGAAACAGATGTAAACGAGATCTTGGAAAAAGAACTGACAGGAGAGGGCTACGAAGTGATTGTGGCAGCCGGCGGGGAAGAAGGCCTTTCCAGGATTAGGGCTTCAAAGCCCGATCTCGTTTTGCTGGATCTTTCAGTGCTTGAAGGAGGTTTTAAAATTTTGTATCAGATAAAACAAGGCTTTGGCAGCATCCCCGTAATTGTCATTTCCAATTCCGGGCAGGAATTCGAAGTGAACCAATCTAAGGAACTGGGGGCTGAGGATCTGGTGGTTAAAACCCAGTTTGATCCCCAAACAATTGTGGAGAAAATAAAAAATCTAATTTAATAAAAATATGGCCAAAAAGATTCTAATAATTGAAGACGATAAGTTCCTGAGAGAACTAATCTCCCAGAAATTAAGCAAGGAGGGATACGAAATTGTGGAAGCGGTAGACGGAGAAGAAGGGATAGAATCTGCAGAAAAAGAGAAGCCTGACCTTGTCCTTCTTGATCTTATTCTGCCGGGCATAGACGGCTTTGAGGTATTAGCCCGCCTTAAACAGGACTCTTCTGCTCCTCCAGTGGTTATTCTTTCCAACCTAGGAGCCAAAGACGACATTGACCGGGGCTTGAAAATGGGAGCAGAAGGCTACCTTATCAAAGCCCACTTTACTCCGACAGAAATAATCGATAAGGTAAAAAACATTTTAAAAGAGTGAAATGCCAGAACTTCCGGAAGTAGAAGTAACGGCGAGAGGGTTAAAGACAAAGGTCCTAGGAAGGACCTTTGTTGACGTATGGACGGATTTTCAGAAAATAGTCAAAAAACCTGGTTTTAAAAAATTTAAAGAAGAGTTAAAGGGAAGAGAAATAAAGAGGGTTAGAAGAAGGGGGAAGAATATTATAATAGACCTTTCAGAAAATCTTTCCCTCTTGATCCACCAGAAGATGACGGGCCATCTTCTTTACGGAAAATGGGAAAGAAAGAAAGGAGGGTGGGAACCCCGCGGAAGCAAGATCATGGAAGACAGAAACAACGGATACATTCACTTAATGTTTTACCTTGATAATAAAAAAATGCTGGCTTTGTCGGATCTAAGAAAGTTTGCCAAAGTTGAGCTCTGGGAAACAGGAAAACTAGAAGAGTCCGAGGTGTTTACCGATCTAGGCCCCGATCCTTTAAAAATCTCTTTCCGTGAATTTAAGGAAGCGATAAAGGAAAGGAAGGGAAAGATCAAGAAAGTTTTAATGGATCAAAAGGTTCTGGCAGGAGCAGGAAATATTTACTCTGACGAGGCGCTTTTCCGCGCCAAGATTCATCCTTTTAAAAGGGTTTCTGATTTAACAGGAGAGAACTTTAAGAACTTGTATCAGGCCCTAATCGAAGTTTTGAAGAAGGGCATAGAAGCGGGAGGGGAGAGTATTTCAGATTACAGGAACCTTAAGGGAGAAAGGGGCGGCTTTGATGAATTCAGGAAAATATATAGAAAAGATAAGTGTCCCTCTTGCGGCGGTCCCGTAAAGAGAGAAAAACTGGGGAATAGAAGCACTTACTTCTGCCCCAAACGTCAAAAACTATGATTATTTTTCTTTACGGAGAAGACGGTTATAGTATAAGAGAAAAGATCAAAGAAATTGTTGGAAAATACAAAAAGGTCCACCAAAAAGGGCTTGATTTGAAATATATAAATTCCTTCAGTGAGAACCCAGAGCAAGAATTTACAAAGTTTAAAAACAGCTTTAGACAAACCTCAATGTTCAAAGAGAAAAAGCTGTTGGTTATTGAAGATCCGTTCAGCAATTCTCTTTTGGAAAAGGAAATCTTAAAACACAAAGATATTTTTGCAAAAGGAGATGATATAGCCCTTGTTTACAAGCAAGGAAAGATTGATTCTAAAAACGACCTTGTGAAGTTTCTTAAGAAAAAAGCCAAGTCCCAGGAGTTTAAACCTTTAACGGGAAACGGATTAAAGAGATGGGTTAAAAATGAGGTAAACAGGAATAGAGGAAAAATATCTCTCCAGGCCTTGGAGAGTCTGATTGGATATGTGGGCAATGATCTTTGGCGCCTAAGCCAGGAGATTAACAAACTGACTAATTATAAAGGAGGCCAGCAGATTAACATAGAGGATGTGAGATCTTTTGTGGAGCGTGACTTGCAAACTGATATATTTAAAACCATTGATGCTATAGGCCAGAAAAACAAAAAGAAAGCGATTAATCTTTTACACGAACACCTAGAAAAAGGGGATTCTCCCCTGTATCTTCTTGCTATGATTAATTATCAATTTCGCAATATTCTTTTAGTTAAAGATTTTATTGAGAAAAGAAAACCCTATCCTCTTTTAGTAAAAGAAAGCGGCCTTCATCCTTTTGTAGTTAAGAAGAGCGCTTCCCAGTCGCGTCATTTTACCCTTGAGGGATTAAAAAAAATCTACCGTACAATTTTTAAGGTAGATCTGGATATAAAAACGGGTCAGGTGGTTCCAGAGTTGGCTCTGGATATGCTTGTAGCAGAAATTTAGCCCCTATTTACCATTTTAGTAAGGCGGGATTTCTTCCTGGAGGCAGTATTTTTCTTGATCACCCCTTTTTTGGCTGCTTTGTCTATCGCTTTATAAAGTTGGGACAATAAACTCCTGGCCTCTTCTTTTTTGTTGCTCTTAACTAAACTCTGGACCTTTTTGGTAAGGTCTTTCAATTTCTTTTTATAATCTAGATTTCTTTCCCTTCTCCTTTTATTCTGACGTAAAGATTTTTTAGCGGCTTTAATAACGGGCATAATAAAGATAATTTATCATAGATAAATAAAAAACGCAAGGCAGTGCCCTGCGTTTTATTATAACCTACGCTTCCTTTCTTTTGCTAAGAAGGTCGCGGAGAAATTGTTTTGATCTTTTTTCCAGACGTCGGATTATTGTCCTGATATAGAACTTGAGATGCGCTTCCCGGAAGTGCCTGACCAGGAGTCTTCGGTTGAATAGGGTGGTCAGGTATTCCCCGAGGAAATCTACTCCTCCTTTTGAGAGGAAGAATAAGATATTTCCCACAGAGGAAAACTTTCTTAATCCTGAAAAAACACTTTTTTGAAGCTGTTCCGGAGTCATTCGAGCCGGCTTAAACACCGCTCTTGTGCCGGTATGATTAGCCGGATCATCAGTTAGGATTCTCCCCTCTCTTTCTAGTCTTTGGTGAAGGGGGGTTCCGAAAAGCGGGGTCAAGACAGTCATCTGGATAGAGGGAATACCCATCTTTTTGGCCCATTTGGCCGTTTTTTCTGCTGTGCTTTCATCGTCTGCGTCGAAGCCGGCGACGAAAGAACCATGCACTGACTCTAAGAGTCCGGCCTGCTTAATCTGGGCCAAGCATGCCTCTGTCTCTTCAAGGGTTTGGCCCTTATTCATCTCTTTTAGAGAATCGGGGTTGACAGACTCAAGGCCCATGCACAGAAATCTGCAGCCGGTTCTTTTGGCCAATCTCAGCCACTCTTTATCTTTTCCTATGCTTACTCTCACTTGAGCGGCCCAGGGCGGGATCTGGTCTAATCTGCGGATCATTAATTCGAGAATCTCTTTGCTTTTATTTCTGTTGCCTGCGAAATGGTCGTCACAGAAGAAAACTCCCGGGGGGTTTACTCTTTCTATGTATTCTACTACGGCCTCAGGGCTTCTTTGTCTCGGAGTTTTGAACATGCGGGGAACGCAGCAGAAATTGCAGTTATGGGGGCATCCTCTGCTGCTTTCGATAGAGATAAAACGAAGGGGTCTTTTTCCTAAAACAATGCTGTAATCGGGAAAGGGAGAGTCAGCGTTCAAATCAGGAAGGTCGGGAGAAACAGGATTGTAGATTGATTCTCCGTCTTTTTTCCAACAAAGGTTGGGAACCTGACGGATGTCTCTTTTCCCCTGCATCATTTCCAGTAAAGCCGGAAAAGCGAATTCTCCTTCATGGCGGACTACAAACTCAGCAACGCTTAGTCCGTCTTCCGGCCGAAAGGTTACGTGAGGACCGCCCATTACTACAGGAGCCCCGCTTGCTTTCTTAGTGAAAGAGGCAAATTCTTGGGCTCGGCCGTGGGTGGCAGACAGGGAAGAGACCGCTATCAGATCTACTCCTTTTAATTCTTGGGCGATTTTTTTAGGAGCCAGGGCTGAAATCTCCTCCATTATTAGGGCCACCTGGTGACCTGCCTGTTTGGCTTTGGTAAGCAGGGTTAACAATCCGATACTGGGAATCCTGAACTTAGAGAAATAGTGGGGCTTGGGCAAGGCCGGAACAAATCCGAGGATCTTCATAGTTCACATCCTTTCTTTTGTTGTCAAGGTTCTGTTTTATTATTAATAAAATACGAGCAAAGGTCAAGAGTTTTCCATTTTTTTTATAAGATCCCTTATTTCTGCTGCTCTTTCAAAATTAAGGTCCTTGGCAGCTTTTTTCATTTCTTTTTCCAGGAGTTTCTTGTCTTTTATATAATGAAACTCTGTTTCTGCTTTTTCTTCTTTTGCCCCGAAAAGCCATTGCCTTATTTCTTTAGTAATGGGCTGAGGCTTTATGTTGTGTTTTTCGTTATAGGTCTTTTGGATTTTTCTCCTTCTTTCTATTTCTTCGATTGCTTCTCTCATGGACTTGCTTATTTGGTCTGCGTAAAGAAGAACCCTTCCTTCGGGATGTCTGGCTGCCCTGCCCATAATTTGAATCAAGGTGGTTCTGTCCCTCAAGAACCCTTCTTTGTCTGCGTCTAAAATTGCGATCAAGGAGACCTCCGGCAGATCCAACCCCTCTCTTAGAAGATTAATTCCCACCAAAACATCGTATTTTCCTTTTCTTAAGTCTTTCAGTATGCCTGGTCTTTCTAGAGTTTTCACTTCCGAATGAAGCCATTTTGTTTTTAATCCTTCTTCTGAAAGATAATCAGACAAAGACTCTGCCAGTCTTTTGGTTAGGGTTATAACAAGGGTTCTTTCTCCTTTTTTTACTCTCTTTTTTATCTCTGCAATTAAGTCATTCACTTGGTTCTGGGAAGGCCTTACTTCAGTTTCAGGCTCTAGCAGCCCAGTGGGCCTTATCAACTGCTCTACTATTTGTCGGGACTTTTCCTTTTCGTATTTTCCAGGGGTGGCAGAAACATAGATAGTTTTATCTACTCTTTTTTCAAACTCTTTTAGGGTTAGAGGGCGGTTGTCCACGGCAGAAGGAAGCCGGAAACCGTGCTTTATTAGAGTTTCTTTTCTTATCTTATCCTGCACAGACATTGCTTTAATCTGAGGAATGGTCATATGGGATTCGTCGATAAAGACAAGGAAGTCTGAATTATGAACGTGTCTGTAGTAATCAATTAAAGAAAAGGGGGCCTCTCCCGGCCTTCTGAACTCTAAGTGGCGGGAGTAGTTCTCAACTCCGTGGCAATAGCCGGTTTCTTCAAGCATTTCCAAGTCGTATTGGGTTCTTTCCTGCAGCCGCTGGGCTTCTAAGATTTTATTTTGTTTTTTAAGGACTTCTACGCTATCTGCCATTTCCTCTCTTATGTTCTGGACAGCGATCTTTAAATTATCCTCCGGGGTAGTCCAAAAGACAGCCGGAAAAATCTTAAAACTTGATATTTTTTGCTCTTTCAAAGAAACATTTTCTTCCCTTGTTGAAAGACTCTCTACGCTATCTTCGCACATCTCAATCTTCAATATTTTTTCTCCGGTGACTAAAAACAATTCAATGACATTGCCTCTTACCCTAAAGTTTCCCGGGGCAAAGTCGTAGTCATTTCTTTGGTAATGAAGAGAGGTGAGGATAGACAACAACTCTCTTCGTTTTATCTTCTGCCCTATTTTTATCTCGAAAGAGACCTTTTGGTAGTTGTAAGGGGAGCCGAGATTGTAAATACAAGACACAGAAGCGCAAATGATAGTGTCTTTTCTGATTAGAAGATCTTGAATAGCAGCATGTCTTAATCTGTCTATTTCTTCGTTTATCTGGGCGTCTTTTTCGATATAGGTGTCTGTCTGAGGAATGTATGCTTCCGGCTGATAGTAGTCATAATAACTTACAAAATAATGGACAGCATTATTGGGGAAGAATTCTTTAAATTCTTGGTACAATTGAGCGCAGAGCGTCTTGTTGTGGCTTATAACCAAAACAGGTTTTTGGATTTTTTCAATAGTCTCGGCTGCTGTGAAAGTTTTTCCGCTTCCGGTAACGCCCAAAAGCACCTGGTTTTTTGCCCCGGCGTTAATGTTTTGGGTTAGAGCCTGAATCGCCCCAGGCTGGTCTCCTGTGGGTTGGAATTGGGAGCGGAGCTGAAACATGGTAAAATGGGTTAATGATAAGTTATTTAAAAGGAAACGTTATTGCCAAAAAGGAAAAGTTTGTAATCTTAGACGTAAATAGCGTTGGTTTTAAGGTTTTTCTTTCACAGAGGACTCTTTCTAAGGTATCAGAAAACCAGAGGACGCTCAAGTTGTTTTGTTTTTTGGCAGTGACCGAAAACAGGTTTGATTTGTACGGGTTTTTAGAATATAAAGAACTGGAACTTTTCGAATTAGTAGAAAAAATAAAGGGAGTAGGCCCCAAGGCCGCTCTTGAAATAGCCGCTCTCGGTCCTCTGGAGAGAATAAAAGAGAGGATAAGGCAGAGAGACAGCAGTTTATTTGAAGGCATCCCCGGTATCGGGCGCAAAAAAGCCATGGCCATTACTTTAGATCTTTCAGGAGAAATTGAGAGTTTGGATAAAAAAAATTCTAAAAAAGACGAAGCAGAAGACGCTTTGGTTAATCTGGGGTTTTCTCGTCAAAGAGCCAGAGAGGCTCTCAAGAAAATTCCCAAAGAAGGCCAAAACGCAGAGCAAAAAGTGAAACAGGCTCTAAAAACATTAAGTAAAAGTTGACAAAAGCTGAGCCCTTTGTTATCTTTGAATAAGAATATGTTTTTGGGAAGAATAGCAAACATTATCATTATTAATCCTCTTTTGAGAAAGAGGCGTCCTTGACTCTAATTTCTAAAAAAACAGTGTCAGGCCTCTTTCTCAGAAGAGGTTTTCTTTTTTAGTTCTTTGAAAAAAAGAATAGGAGAAAGGCAATGACAAAAAGTGTAGTTTTCCCGGAAAATGTTGATTTAAGCCCGAGAGAAAGGAACCATTTTCTTTCTCAAGTAAGAGAAATGGAAAGGCAAGGATTTGATTTCGATGGCGCTGAGGCTTCTTTAACTGTTTTAGCCCGTCATTTTAGGGCTAATTATCGTTCGCCCTTTGAGATTCTTGAGTTTGAGTCGATAGTTCTTAACAAGGGATCAGCCGGCCCTTCTTCTGAGGCCGTTATCAAAGTGAAAGTGGGAGAGAAAACGGAAAAAGAAATTTCAGGAGGAAACGGGCCGGTTAATGCTCTGGACAGAGCTCTCAGGAAAGCGCTTTTTGTGTCTTATCCCGAGGTGACCGACATTCTCCTTCGGGATTACCGAGTGAGTATTTTAGACGGAGAAAACGGCACAGCCTCTATGGTAAGAGTGTTAATTGATTTTTCAGACAACAAAGAGCGCTGGGTGACTGTAGGGTGCTCTGTCAATATTATTGTAGCCAGCATTCAGGCCCTAAAAGACGGGCTGGAATACAAACTGGCTTAAATATAATAGCCGATCCTTTAGGGGTCGGCTTTCTTTTTTAATCCGGGCCTATGTGGTAAATTAAATATATGGATTTTCATCTTGTAAAAAACAGCATTAAGAAAATAACGCCAGGCTTTGTTTTAAATATTTACCACTACCTGCTTGC
>CAYXTC010000006.1:0-136 GCA_964468405.1 uncultured Candidatus Saccharibacteria bacterium
AAACGACCTTTCAAGCGCTTGAATCTCGTTAATCCAAAACGCTACCTTACGAGGCACATTATATCTCTTTGAGGGTGATTGTCAAGTAGTAATTTTACTCCTTCTTTTCCTGTTCTTTTTCTTCTTCTTTCTTTTC
>CAYXTC010000006.1:236-21274 GCA_964468405.1 uncultured Candidatus Saccharibacteria bacterium
TTCTGCAGGAGTTTCTGCGGTTTTTTCCTTGGACTCTTCTTTTTTGGGAGCCTCCTCGGACTTAGGTTCTTCCTGGGATGAATCTTTTTTGGGAGCCTCCTCTTGCTTTACTTCCTCCTCGGAAGATTCTTTTTTCTTTTCTTCTGCAGGAGTTTCTGCGGTTTTTTCCTTGGACTCTTCTTTTTTGGGAGCCTCCCCTTGCTTTACTTCCTCCTCGGAAGATTCTTCTTTCTTCTCCTCTGCGGGAGCGGCTTCTTTGGCAGGAGCGGCTTCTTTCAAAGCTTCTTTTGCCTTGGCCTCCTTCTCTTCCTCCTCAGATTTCTTTTTCTTTTTATGAAGAGGGATTTTTTTGCCCTCTAGAATATTCTCTTTTATGAACAGATTATAAACTGTGTCTGAGGGCTGAGCCCCCACAGAAAGCCAGTGTTTCGCTCTTTCTTTGTTCACTTTCTTTTCTTTGGTAAGAGGGTTAACAAACCCTATCTCCTCTACAAAACGCCCCCCTTTGGGCGGGTTTTCCTTTGGTGTAACGACAATCTTGAAAAATGGTTGGTTCTTCCTTCCCTTTGAAAATAGTCTTATTGTCAGCATATTTTTACCAATTCTTAATTTTTAGAGCTTTTTCAGCTGCTTTTTCTTCTGCCTCCTGCTTAGAAAGGCCCTCGCCTTCTGCTATCAATTCTTTCCCGAGATAAACACCGATAACAAAGTGTTTAGCGTGATCTGGCCCCCACTCTTTAAGCACCCTGTAAGTCGGGGTTATTCCTTTCTTTTCTTGAGACATTTCCTGAAAATGCGACTTGGAATCTAGAAAAAGTTTGTTTTTTATAATATCATCTAGTTTTGTAAGAAGATGTTTGCTAATAAATTTATCGCACACTTTCAGGCCGCGGTCAAGGTATAAGGCTCCAATAAAAGCCTCGAGGGTGTTTGCTAGAATATACTGCTTAGACCTCCTGGTGTCGTTGTTCTCTCCCTTAGAGAGTAAAAGAAAATCCTCAAACCCCGATTCTTCAGAGACTTCAGCCAAGGTTCTGGAATTAACCAGAGCAGCCCTCCAGGCAGTTAACACTCCTTCTGACTGGGCTGGGTACTCCCTAAAGAGAAAGTCCGTGACAATGTGCTCTAAAACGGCATCTCCTAAAAACTCCAACCTTTCATTGTGCCTTAACCCTTCATCCGGGGCTTCATTTAAAAAAGACCTGTGAACAAAAGCACGAATAAGAAGGTCTTTGTTTTTAAATCTTATGCCTGTTTTCTTTTCCAGCCGGCCAAATTTCTTCTTTAAAGACTCTTGGCTGGCAGGAACAGAGGAATTACTCATTTTCTTCTTGCATTTGCTTATAAACTGTTCCCAATACTCCGTTGATAAATTTACCAGAGCTTTCCCCTCCGAACTTCTTGGCCAGTTCGATAGACTCATTGATAGCCACCTTGGGAGGGACTTCTTCTTTGTTACCAAACAATAACTCAAAGAGGCCTAATCTTAACACGTTCCTGTCCACTATGGTAATTTGCTCAATGGGCCATTCCGGAGCTGCTTTCTCTAGTATCTTGTCGATCTTATCCAAATTGGAAACAACGCCATCGACCAGATTCTTTACAAAAGTAGTGTCCTGAAGGCCAGGCCCGAATTCCTTAATATTTCTTTTTGTAATCTCTTCCAAAGAGCCTTTCTTCTTGCCGTAAAAGTCCCATTCGTAAAGGCTTTGCATTGCAATAGAACGAGCTAGATGACGGGAGGCCATATTATTATTCCTTAGACAATTCCTCCATATTTAAAGGTTTCTTCTCCTGCTTTTCCTGTTCTGCCATTTCTTTTTCCTTTTTCTTTCTCTCCTTTTTATCCATTTTTTCCAGAATATTTATCACTTCTCTCCCCCTATAAAAACCGCACTTTGAACAAGCCGTATGGGGCCTGACCAAACTGCCGCATTTGGGGCAAGCGGTTAAATCGGGTTTCTTAACAGAAATATGCATCCTTCTTTTGTCTCTCCTTGATTTTGTTTTCCTCTGCTTTGGAACTGCCATATTATCTTATAACCTAACAAGAAAATCGCCTTTTGGCAAGGGTTTGCCGGCAGGGAGCGTAACTTCTCCGATGGATTTTACAAAGACCGTATTGTTCAATATTATCCTGATGCAACCAGGTAGAATATCCCTTGTGCCTATTAAAGCCGTAACAAGGGTATCTTTTGTGGTAGTTTACCATGGCTTTATCCCTAATGACTTTTGCAAAAACAGAAGCCAAGGCACAAGAGAAAATTCTGTCGTCTCCCTTAATAACAGATTTCTGGGGGATATCAAGATCCAATTCAATTATCCCGTCTATGAGGATAAAGTCTGTCTCCAGGCCCAGTACCGCCCTCTTCATCGCCAGTTTTGTGGCCTCAAAAATATTGATTCTGTCAATCACCTTTCCTGAGACCCTGGCAACACTCCACTTCACTCTCGGATCCAGACAAGCAATTTTAAAAATATCCTCTCTTTTAGAAGGAGGAAGCTTTTTGGAGTCTTTTAGCCCGGGAAACTTGTTTAAAAAGTATTTAGAAGGCCTATCCAGAGAAACAGCCGCTGCCACAACCGGGCCTGCCAGGCAACCCCTACCGGATTCGTCTACTCCCAATATTTTTCTATATCCCCCTCTCCAAGCAATTTTTTCCTCTTTAAGGTTTGGTTTCCCCATTGACCTATTCTATAACAAGAGCAAAAAAAAGAAACTTGCTTTCTCCAAACAATCAAGTTAAAATGCTATAATACAAATCTAGATTTATGTCTAAATTTACTCACCTGCACGTCCACTCCCACTACTCTTTGTTAGACGGGCTGGCCAAGCCCGAAGAACTTTTGGATTACGCAAAGGAATTGGGCATGGACTCTTTAGCTCTTACCGACCATGGGGTAATGTATGGTGCCGTGGAGTTCTTCCAAAAAGCTAAAGAAAGAGGCATAAAACCAATTATAGGGTGCGAGGTCTATCAGGCCTACGAGGGCAGGCAACAGAAAAGACCCAAAATTGACGATACTAGATATCATCTTCTTCTGCTTGCCAAGAACAAAAAAGGATACGAAAACCTGGTAAAATTGGTGACCAAAGCCCATCTTGAGGGCTTTTATTATAAGCCAAGAATAGACGAAGAAATTCTAGAACAATATTCTGAGGGGCTTATCGCCTGCACAGCCTGTGTACAAGGAAAAATCCCTCGCCTTATTCTGGCTAAAAAAGAAGAGGAGGCCAAAAAGGCGGCTTTAAAATACAAAAAGATTTTCGGAGAAGACTTTTATCTAGAAATACAGCATCATCCTCAAAACGAAGATCAAGTTAAGGTCAACAAATCTATAATTCCCATGGCAAAAGAACTTGATATCCCCCTGGTAGCCACCAATGACGTTCATTATTTAAAAACAGAAGACGGGCAGGCTCAAGATATTTTAATGATGATAAACACCGGGGCCGAACAAGACGATCCCGAACGTCTTACCATGAAAACCGAAGACCTCTCCTTGAAGTCTCCCGAAGAAATGAAGAAGGTCTTCAAGGACGTACCTGAAGCCATAGAGAATACTCAGAAGATAGCAGAAAAATGCAATTTTGAATTTGAACTGGGAAAAACGAAACTACCTAAATTTGACTTGCCGGATAAAAAAACAACAGAGGAACATTTAAAAGAGTTGTGCTATGGGGGATTAGAAGAAAAGTTTGGGAAGAATTATAAAAAAGAAATAGAAGACCGCCTAGAATACGAATTGTCTGTGATCAAACAGACAGGCTTTGCCTCTTATTTCCTTATTGTCCAAGACTTTGTTAACTGGGCAAAAGAAAACCGCATCATTGTGGGACCAGGAAGGGGCTCTGTGGGCGGATCTCTGGTCGCCTATCTTCTGAATATTACTAACATTAACCCCCTTAAATACGATCTTCTTTTCGAAAGATTTTTAAATCCCGAAAGAGTTTCTATGCCAGATATTGACCTTGACTTTGCGGACAGAAGAAGAGATGAAGTAATATCTTATGTCGCCCAAGAATATGGAAGAGAAAGAGTAGCTCAGATTATAACTTTTGGAACAATGGCAGCCAGGGCTGTGATAAGAGACGTGGGCAGGGTTCTAAAATACAGCTATGACTATTGCGACAAAGTAGCTAAAATGATCCCCTTTGGGTTTTCTTTGGGAGAAACCCTAAAGAAAGTAAAAGAGTTCAAAGAATTATACCAATCAGACGAACAGGCAAAAAGATTAATAGATTTGGCTCAAAAATTAGAAGGAGTGGCCCGGCACGCCTCCACTCACGCCTGTGGCGTGGTGATATCGGCAGACCCTCTTACTAGTTTAGTTCCGCTTCAACGCCCCACCCAAAACGATGAAACTATAGTAACCCAGTATGAAATGCACGCCATTGAAGATTTAGGATTATTGAAAATGGACTTTTTGGGCCTAAAAAACCTTACCATCATTGAGGACACTCTAGCCAGAATCTATGTAGTAAGAAACAAAGAGAAAGTAGATATCGAAGAAATATCCCTAGACGACGAAAAAACCTTTGAACTTTTACAGCAGGGAAATACGACAGGAGTATTCCAACTGGAAGGAGGGGGGATTAGGAGATTTCTCAAACAACTAAAGCCCGTTAAGTTTGAAGACATCATCGCGATGGTTGCCCTTTATCGTCCAGGACCCATGCAGTTTCTTCCTGATTTTATTGAAAGAAGGCACGGTCGTCAGAAAACCGAGTATCTACACCCAAAACTAAAGCCCATCCTTGAAGAGACAAACGGTATCTGCATTTATCAAGAGCAGTTGATGAGAATTGCCAGGGAAATAGCGGGATTCACTCTCTCAGAAGCAGATATCTTGAGAAAAGCGGTGGGGAAGAAAATAGAAAAATTACTTCACGGCCAGAAGAAAAAGTTTATAGAGGGCACTGTAAAAAACGGTATAAAAAAAGAAATAGGCGAAAAGATCTGGCAATGGATCTTACCTTTTGCCCGCTATGGCTTTAACAAGTCCCACAGCACCGCCTATGCCATGATCGCCTACCAGACAGCCTATCTGAAGGCCCACTACCCGGTAGAATTTATGGCTTCTTTAATGACCTCTGAAAGAAACGATGTAGAAAAGATTGCTATACTTATAGAAGACGCACGCAAAATGGATATTGAAACCCTTCCCCCCAGTCTTAACGAAAGTTTAAAAAACTTCACTGTAATCCCCGACAAAAAACAAATCCGCTTTGGGCTGTTGGCTATTAAAAACGTGGGAGAGAATGTAGTAGACGCCATTGTCAAAGAAAAAAAAGAAAGAGGCCCCTTCAAATCTATCGGGGATTTCGCAGAAAGAATGGATAGCGGTGTCTTAAACAAGAAGTCCTTAGAAAGTTTAATCAGGGCCGGGGTCTTTGATGAGTTCGGAGAAAGAAACCGTTTGCTCCAGAATATGGAAAGAATACTGGAGGCTGTTAGAGAAAAAAGTAAATCCAAAAAGAACGGCCAAAAGGGATTGTTTGACGGAGCAAAGTTTGATAACCACCTTAATCTAGCCTCGGCAGAACCCGTTTCTAATTTCAAAAAACTCGGCTGGGAAAAAGAGCTTTTAGGGCTCTACATCAGCTCCCATCCCCTAGAAGACTACAGGGGCGTTTTTAAAGAAGGAGCGCTCTCTCTGGCGAAAATTGGAATATCTCTGACCAATAGAAGAGTGAGGGTTGGTGGTATTATATCCGGAATTAAAAAAATACTTACCAAAAACGGGAAGTCTATGCTCTTTATGCAATTAGAAGACCTAACCGGCAAAAGAGAAGTCGTTGTTTTTCCAAGCATTATGGAAAAAAACCCTAACATTTTCGAAGAAAATAAAGTTGTGTTTGTCTCGGCCAGAGTGGACGACAGACAAGGAGAAGTAAAGCTCATCGCAGAAGCGATCGAAGAAATTGTAAACTCTTCCTGATTTTATGAAGTGGCCTATTGGAAAAGTAAAGAAGTACAGAAAAAATCCTATTCTTAATCCCTATAGAAACAACAAGTTTGAAAGCGCTGCAACCTATAACGGAACCGCCATAAAAGAAGGCAACAAGGTCTATCTCTATTACCGGGCAGAAAAACACTATTACAATGACTATATTTCCAGTATCGGAATGGCTGTCAGTAAAAACGGATTAGAGTTTGAGAGGGAAAAAGAGCCCGCAATAAAGCCCGAAAGAAGATATGAAAAAAGAGGGTGTGAAGACCCAAGGATAACTAAGATTGAAGATACTTATTACCTAATCTATGTGGCCTTTACCGGAAGAAAAAGCCATATTGCCCTGGCCGAATCCAAAGATCTGGTTCATTGGAAGAAGAAGGGCTTATTGATGAAATACGCAAAATCGGGCGCCCTTTTGCCAGAAAAGATAAAAGGAAAATATTATCTTTACTACGGAGATACAAACATCTATCTGGCAACTTCTAGAAACTTGAAGGATTGGCAGACTCAAGAAAAGCCAGTGTTAACGCCAAGAAGAGATTGTTTCGACTCAAGATTAGTAGAGATGGGTCCTGCTCCTATAATTACCAAAAAAGGAATTTTTATAATTTATAACAGTTTTAACGGTGAAGAATACAGCGTAGGATGCGCTATGTTAGATAAAAATGACCCCGGTAAAGTAATAGCAAGAAAAGAGGATCCTATCCTCTCCCCTACCAGCTCATGGGAGAATTATGGAAAAATTAATTACGTAGTTTTTGCAGAGGGCTTAGTGCAGATGAAAAATAAATATTTCATTTACTACGGAGGAGCCGATAAAAGCATTGGTGTGGCTTTTGCCAAGAAAAAGTATTAAACTAAAAACAATGGAAATAAATATTATTAGACATTCCCTGGCCCATATTCTGGCTTTGGCTGTTCAAAACCTCTACCCAGGAGCCAAGTTTGGCATAGGACCCGCTATTGAAAACGGCTTTTATTACGATATAGAGTTTCCAAGAAAAGTCACTCTTGAAGACCTGCCCAAAATAGAAAAGGAGATGAAAAAAATTATCAAGCAAAATATTTGTTTCAAGAAGAAGGTAATTTCTAAAGAAAAAGCAAAAACTTTCTTTAAAGATCAGCCCTATAAAAAAGAACTAATTAAAGAGATGCCCGCCAAGAGCGTCACTATTTACGAAAGCGGAGATTTTACTGATCTTTGCAAGGGCCCTCATGTTAAATCTACCAGAGAGATAAAAACTGATGGTTTTAAGTTAACAAAAGTGGCCGGGGCTTATTGGAGAGGAAACGAAAATAACCCCATGCTTACCAGAATTTACGGAGTGGCTTTTGAAAACAAAAAGGAGCTCCAGAAATATCTTAACCTTCAAGAAGAAGCAAAGAAGAGAGATCACAGGAAACTGGGAAAAGAATTAGATTTGTTCTGTTTTTCAGATATAGTTGGAGCCGGTCTCCCTCTCTATACTCCCAAGGGAACAATTGTCAAAGAAGAATTGCAAAAAGAGGTAGAGACAATCTGCTACAAATACGGTTTCCAAAAAGTAATTACTCCTCACCTGGCTAAAATAAAGCTGTTTGAAATTTCAGGCCATGCAGAAAAATTTAACGAAGAACTGTTCCGCGTTTCTTCTAAAAGAGGACACAGGTTTGTATTAAAGCCCGTCCAGTGCCCCCACCAAACTCAAATCTACGAGGCCAAACCACGCTCTTACAGGGATCTCCCTATTAGATACATGGAATCTGAAAAGCAATACCGAGCAGAAAAACCCGGAGAAGTAGGCGGTTTAAACAGGGTTTACGCTATCACCGTAGAGGATGGTCATTCTTTCTGTACCATCGGACAGGTTAAGAGCGAAATAAAAGATATGGTAAAAATTATCAAGAAGTTTTACAAATCGCTCGGCTTATGGGGGAACCACTGGGTGTCCTTGTCTCTCAGGGACTACGACCATCCTGAAAAATACATTGGAGATAAAAAAGACTGGGACAAGTGCGAAAAGATCCTAGAAGAAATTTGTCGAGAAATGAAGCTTGGGGCCAAAAAAATAGAAGGAGAGGCCGCTCTTTACGGACCTAAAATAGATTTTATGTTTAAAGACGCTCTCGGCAAAGAAATCCAGATACCTACTGTCCAGATTGATTTTGCCACCCCGAAAAGGTTTAACCTCTCTTATGTCGACAAAAAAGGAAGGAAGCGGCCGCCGGTAATGGTTCATAGAGCTATTTTGGGATCTTACGAAAGAATCATAGCTCTTCTTATCGAACATTTCGCAGGCGCATTTCCCGTCTGGCTCTCCCCCGTCCAAGTATGGGTAGTTCCGGTAGGCTCTGACCACCGAAAGTACGCAGAAGACATTCAGAAAGAATTAAGCAGTAATAACATAAGAAGCGAAGCAAAAACTCAAGCAGAGACTGTGGGCAAAAAGATAAGAGAAGGAGAGAAACAAAAAATCCCTTATATCCTGGTCGTCGGAGATAAGGAAAAAAAGAGTAATTCCGTAAGAGTACGAAAGAGGAAAGAGGGAGACACTGGAATGATAAAACTAAAGACCTTCATTAGAAGAGTTAATAAAGAAATCGAACAAAGAAAATGAGGGAATTTTCAGAAGCAACCCAAAAACTAATAGATAGATACAAGGCCTGGTATTGGTCCTTAAGGCCTTCCAAGGAAACAAATACCATCCATGTAGACGAAGTGGCCTCAAGGGTCGCAACTTTTTATGAAAAGTTAAGGGGGATTATTGACTGGAAAGAAGAGCATCTCCTCAAAAGAGGAGCGATAGAAAGAATACTTAAAAGAAGGATCTATTCTAAGGCAGACCTGTTAAGCGGAAACTTTTCAGTGGAAAATTTGGCAGAGCCCATGGTTTTAGATCTTATTAGGAGCGGCCACTTCCCTAATGATAAAATAGAAGAAGGAAAAATAGCAGAAGTTCAGAAAGCGATTGAAAAATACACAAAGATCATTAATAACAGCCCCGCTTCAAAAAAGAAATCCAAGATAAGGCTTTACAACTGGCTTTTCTCAATAGCGGCCTGCGAGATAGAAGAAATCCTTAATTCAGTTTCCAAAGAAAGAGCGCTAATTGATTATATGTTTTCTCAGATGAAAAAAAGGATAAGAGTAAACGAAGGACTGATAGTAAAGAATGGAATGCCCGAAGAAGAAAGAAATATCCAAACATATATTGCTTCCCAGAGAGCCCTGTTCAATTTGGATTCCCCTGTTATCAGTTACCATTTATTAAAATACTACTATCCTACTTGGAAAAACCAATCACAGGAAGAAACAGAAGAAGTTACTAAGAACATCTATTCTATCTGGGATCGGGTAGAAAAAGACTTAAGCCACCCCCTAGGAGACAAGTTTTATCAGATCTGTGAAAAATACGACACTCCCTACTTGCTACTGGGCGACATTATTGAAGAGTCCCCTCCGGAGGCAGAGGGAAAGATAGAAAATCCTGAGGTCTTAGAGGCAAAAGTTAAAGAAAAATATAAAGGGCGCCTTAAAACCCTAAAATCGCGCTTAGGAAGAGCTGCATTTTATTCCACTCTCTCTATATTTTTAACTAACGTCGTCTCTTTGCTCGCTATTGAAATCCCTTTTTCAAAATATGTAATGGGCAACTTTAGTTTATTCGCCATTGGGGTGGACATATTTATTCCCACTTTACTGATGGCTTGCCTGGTAATCTCCATCAAACCTCCCAAGAAAGGAAACCTCCAGCAGGTTATAGTCGAAGTCATGAAAATAACTTACAAAACAGAAGAGAAAGACACCTACGAGGTTAAAGCCTACCGCAAGGGAGGCGTTATTATCCGCTCTATAATCAATTTTATTTACCTTTTAAGCTCTGCTGTCTTTCTGACCTTAATAATATGGGGGCTTTACCAAGTAAATTTCCCTCCCCTCTCTTATGTCATCTTTATCGTATTCCTATCCTTAATTGCTTTCGCTGGAGCCAAAATAAGGCAAAGAGCAAAAGAGCTACAGATAATCGAAGAGAAAGAGACCTTTTTCCACTTTATTTTCGATCCCTTCGCCGTCCCCGTAGTCCAGCTTGGCAAATGGCTTACTGCTAGATGGAAAAGGTACAATGTAATCTCTGCAGTGTTCAACGCCTTAATCGATATGCCCTTTATGATCTTCATTGAGTTCATAGAGCAATGGCGTTATTTCCTCAAAGAGAAAAAAGAAGAAATTCATTAATTCGAAAGCAGCCCTCAAGCGGGGCTGTTTTTTTATATTCTCTTGTCTTCTGACTTCTAAAGAGATAAAATGCTCAGTATGAAATACCACATAATTACTTTCGGTTGCCAGATGAATAAATCAGATAGTGAAAGGATCTCTGCTGCATTCAAGAGATCGGGCCACGAAATGGCCTCCAGCATAGAGGGAGCGGATTTGATAATAGTTAACATGTGTTCTGTTAGACAAAGGGCAGTAGATAGAGTTTACGGCCTAGCGCCAAAATTAAAGGATAAAAAAACAATACTCACAGGATGTGTTTTGAATAGAGACAGGAGAAAACTGGCGGAAATATTTGACTATATACTAGATATAAAGGAATTACTCCATTGGCCCGGTCTTTCAATAGATAACTGTTGCGACAGTTATCTGGAGATTGGGCCAAACTATTCCAACAACTTCTCCGCCCTTGTTCCCATCATGACAGGATGCAATAATTTCTGCTCTTACTGCGTAGTCCCCTACACCCGAGGAAGAGAAACCTCCAGGCCCGCAGAAGACATAGTAAAAGAAGTTAAAAGTTTAGTGAGAAAGAACTATAAGGAAATTTGGCTGTTGGGACAGAACGTAAACGCCTACAAAGACGAAGGAAAGACTTTCCCCGATCTTTTAAAAATGGTCAACGATATTAAGGGAAATTTTTGGATAAGGTTTACTTCCCCTCATCCCAAAGATTTTTCGAAAGAGCTTATCAAGATTATGGCTAATTCTGAAAAAGTCACAGAATACCTTAATCTCCCTGTCCAGTCAGGAGACAACAACATTTTAAAAAAAATGAACCGTCCCTATACCAGAGAGCAATACAAAAATTTAGTAAAAGAAATAAGGAAGCAGATTCCAGATATAGCTCTATCTACTGATATTATAGTAGGCTTTCCGGGCGAAACCGAAGAACAGTTCAATAACACGGCAGAACTATTTAAGAAAATAGAGTACGACATGGCATATATCGCCAAATACTCTGCCCGATCCGGCACAGCCGCCTCAAAATTAGAAGACAATGTTTCTCCTGAAGAAAAAGACAGAAGAGAGAAAATACTAACAGAAATTCTGAAAAGTTGCGCTTTGAAAAAAAACAAGAAACAAATAGGCCAAACAGAGAATGTTTTAGTTTCTGATTGTAAACAGGGTTTTTGCATAGGGAAAAACAGAACCCATAAAACAGTAAAATTCCTGTCTGAAAAAAACTATACAGGGCAATTTGTAAAAGTTGAAATAACAGAAGGCCTTCCTTGGGGGCTTACAGGAAAGCTATAAAAAAGGCAATTACCCTGACACCCGGCTTAAGAAAGCCTTGGTTTCTTACGTCGCTCCCGCTCCTATTTTCCTACACAGGGTAATCGCCATAATTTAAGAAATTATGAAAAAGTTAGTTGTAATTTTAGGTCCGACCGCTGCCGGAAAAACAGATCTCTCCATAGCGCTGGCTAAAAAATTTAAGGGAGAGGTGGTTTCTGCCGACTCCAGGCAGGTTTACAAAGGAATGGATATAGGTACAGGGAAGATAACAAAAAAAGAAATGCAGGGCGTCCCCCACTATCTTCTGGACGTGGCTTCTCCTAAGAGAAAATTTACGATAGCCCAATTTAAAAAAAGAGCTCTTAGGGCTATAAGGAAAATCCAAAGAAGAGGGAAGATCCCCTTTCTGGTGGGAGGAACTGCTTTTTACATCCAAACCATAATAGACGGAATCAAAATCCCGAAAGTAAAACCTGACTGGAAACTGAGAAAGAGGCTGGAAAAGAAAACCCCACAGCAACTTTTTTCTCTATTACAAAAGAAAGATCCGCGAAGAGCTAAAGACATAGACAGACATAATAAAAGGAGGTTAATAAGAGCACTTGAAATCGTCCACAAAACAAGGAGGCCCGTTCCCCTCATCGAAAAGTCCCCTCCCCAGTGGAGTGTCTTGGTATTGGGCGTAAAAAGAGGCCCAGAAGAACTAAAAAAAAGAATAAAAAAGAGGTTAAAAAGGGAGCTGCGAAAAGGGGTGACGGCCGAAATAAAAAGATTAAGAGGATCGGGCCTCTCTTGGAAAAGGCTGGAAAGTTTCGGCCTTGAGTATAGATGGATAGCCAAATATCTTCAAGAAAAAATCAGCCGGGAAGAAATGGAAGAAAGACTGCAAAAAGACATAGAGCACTTTGCCAAGCGCCAAATGACTTGGTTTAAGAAAGAAAAGAGAATTCATTGGGTTAGGAACCAGAAAGAGGCGGAAGAATTGGTAAAAGAATTTTTAAGAAGATAGTAATTTCTTCAATGTTTTATTAACCGCCTCAGGCTCTGCCCTGCCCTTGGTAGCTGCCATTACCTGCCCCGTAAGAAACTTTAAAGCGTTTTCTTTTCCCTTTTTATAATCCTCAACCGCTTTCTCGTTATCAGATATCACATCTTTAACGATCTTTTCTATTTCCGATTCATCGCTAACCTGGGATAAGCCCTTCTCTTCGATAATATGAGAAGGATCTGCTCCTGTTTTAAACATTTCTTTTAAGACCTGTTTTGCTATCTTGCTGGAAATTTCTTTTTTGTAAAGAAGAAGTATAAACTCGGCAAAGTTCTCAGCGGTTATAGCAAAATCCTTGCTCTCTACTGACATGCCGCTCAACAGCCCCATCAAATCCGAAGAGATATAGTTGGAGGCAAGTTTGGCGGCTTTTTCAAATTCTTTTTCATCTTTTATCCCGGAAATTTTCATCCAGTTTTTTAACTCAGAGCACACCTGCTCGTAATACTCCCCTATTTCTTTGTAAAAAGTAAAAAACTCTGCCATCTTCGGATCCAGAGGATATTGCCTTTTAAGCCTTTCTTTCCTCTGGGAAGGAAGCTCTGGTATTTCTGATCTGATCTCAAATAAAAATTCAGGATCCAATTTAAGGGTAGGGAGATCAGGCTCTGGCAAATACCGATAGTCATGCGCTTCCTCCTTTTCTCTCTGGCTATTAGTTCTGCCCTTATTCTCATCCCACCCCCTAGTCTCTTGGATAACCTCTTCTCCTTTTTCTAAAAGATCTCTTTGTCTTTCGATCTCATAATCAACCGCTCCTTCCACTGCCCGAAAAGAATTAAGATTTTTAATCTCCACCTTTGTTCCCTTTTTGGAATCTTTACTTAAACTGATATTAACCTCTACTCTCATCTGGCCTTTTTCCATATCAGCGCTAGAAACATTAAGATATCTTAATATCAATCTTAACTCTTCTGCAAATTTTCTTGCTTCTTTGCCAGAAGAAAGATCGGGCTCTGTCACTAGTTCCATTAAGGGAATGCCTGCACGGTTAAAATTAACCAAAGAGGAGTTATCTTCTGAGGAATGCTGCAAACTGCCGGTATCTTCTTCTAAATGGATCCTTGTTATTCTCACTCTTTTTTCTTCTATACTCAATTCTCCTTTTCCGCACAAAGGCATATCATACTGAGAAATTTGGTATCCTTTAGGGAGGTCGGGATAGAAATAGTTTTTCCTATCAAATTTGGAATACTTTGGCACACTACAATTCAAAGCCATACCCGCTTTTAGAACTTTCCTAACCGCCTCTTTGTTAATGACAGGAAGAGTGCCGGGATGCCCCATGCAAACGGGGCAAATATTAGTATTTGCTTCTTCGGTATCTGAATCATTCGGGCAAGAACAAAACATCTTAGAGCGCGTCTTTAATTCCACGTGTATTTCTAGCCCGATGACAGGAGTGTATTTCATACTTAAGACTGTTTTTGAGCGCCCTCTTCTAAAATTTTGAAATCATCAAAGATGACAGGAACCCTTTCTTTTACTTCTTTTAAAAGGTTTGTCATCACTCTCCTTATTTCCCAATGGGCCTTGGAAGAACATCTTAAGGTAAAAATGTGGCGCCATTCTCTAAAGTTGGCTGTGGCTACAATCTGAGACTTTATCCCTATGGGTAATGTCTGCCTGGCGTCCTGAGGCACCCATTCGGCCTTTCTCAGTCCTCTGTACATTTGCTCGTTAAGATTGACCCAGTCTTCAAAAGAAACCTCTGCTTTGTCCCCATTGGGAAGGCCCAGGGTTACTATTTTTTTCTGAGAATCTTTGTCGGGTGGAACAACTACCTTAAAGTCGCTTTCGTCCACGTATCTTGTGGATTCTTGAGTATAGGCTACTAGGCGATGCCTTACTAGCTCGTGCGTAAAGCCCCTGCAGACATTATTAAACTCTACTGTCATACAAGAATGCTCCAGCACTGATTCGTGCCCCCTCTTCCTTATCATTTCGACAAACTTTGATGCTGACTCATCACTAATCTTGTCCCTGCTTTGGTATGCGGTCCTTCCCGCAACTTCGATCAACTGAAGAGGGTTCTCCCCTTCACTCCCTGCCATAATAGATAAAATCTTGTGAGAGCCTGCATTTTTTAGTATTTCTGCCATATTGTTATTTAGTTAAAAGTTGCGAAGAAACGACCCTTTTTATATCTTCCGAGACTTTTTCTATTGGCTGTTCGCCGTTTATAACTTTTACGTTTTCAAACCGAGAAGGCATTTTTTCGTAGTTTTCCATTACTTTCGTTAATCTTTCCTCCACCTCAAATAAAGTTTTCTTACTCCCTCTTTCTGTAATTCTTTGAACGCAAACTTTAGGATCTACTTTTAGTATAAAAGTGAGGTCTGGCCTCAAAAAGTTGTTGTTCATTTCGATCAACTTCTCCATATCAAGCCCAGCTGCGGCCCCGAAACAAAAAGTTGAAAAGAAGTAGCGGTCAGAAATAACAAATTTGCCTTCTTTGAGGGCAGGAATAATCAGGTTTTCCAGATGTTCTTTTCTATCCTGGACAAATAGCTGCTGGAGTTCTTCTGAACTGACTTCAACTTCCTTTTCCAAAACCTTTTTAATCTTTTTTCCCGCTTCTGAGTCAATTGTGGGTTCTTTGGTCACAATTACTTGATATCCTCTTTCAATTAAAAAGTCTCTTAGCAAAGAGGATTGAGTGCTCTGGCCTGAGCCATCCGGGCCTTCAAAGACTATAAATTTTCCTGGGTTATAATTATTGATCATTTCTAATTAATATTACTATACCAAAAAATCTTTCTAATTAAAAGGCGCATAAAAAAGGGCCCTTATGGGCCCTTTAAGATAGTTTAATGTAACGGATATAAAGACCGTTCCCTTCTACAGGTTTTCTTTTTTATTCAAATCCTCACCAAATTTTTCTTCATCGTCAACTATGTCGCGCTGTCGCCAATGCTCTGTCCAGTCACGGACATAAAATATCTTAACACCCCCATCTTTTTTAGAACACACTACCCGATTTATCCCAGAATTAATTATCATTTTTTTGCAAATAAAACAGGGAAAAGAATCTATTGTTTTTCCTTCCCTATCTTCTAGGTAAATATACATAGTCCCTCCTAGAACACTCACCCCGGCACGGGCCGCATTAATAATAGCGTTCTGTTCTGCATGTACGCTCCTGCACATTTCATACTGCTTGCCGTGGGGAATGTTTAGTTTATCTCTTAGGCAGTTGCCTCTTTCAAAGCAATCTTTGGTTCCCCGGGGCGAGCCGACATAGCCTGCTGAAATTAACTGATCATCTCTCACTATCAGAGCACCCGCCTTCACCCGAAAGCAGGTTGATCTCTTTGATATTTCCTTGGCTATCCCCAAATAATACTCATCTTTTGGAGGTCTTTTGGTGTCCATATTATTTGATTTCAAGACCCATATTTTTGGCAGTCCCCTCGATGACTTTCATAGCCTGTTCCACATCATCGGTGTTCAGGTCCTCCATTTTTTCTTGGGCCACCTCTTTAAGTTGGTCCCGAGTAATCTGCCCCACTTTTTTCTGGTTAGGAACGCCAGAGCCTTTTTCTATGCCTGCTGCTTTTTTTAAGAGCTCTGAGGCAGGGGGTTTTTTTAATTTAAAGTCAAAACTCCTATCTTCGTAAATGGTTATTTCAACAGGAATAGTGCTCCCTCCCTTATCCTTAGTTTCGTCATTAAACTTCTGACAAAAGTCAGAGATATTTATCCCGTGCTGGGCCAAAGAGGGGCCTATTGGCGGAGCAGGCGTTGCCTGGCCCGCTTTAATTTGAAGTTTTACAACTGCTATTGTTTTCTTGGCCATAATGATTATAGTTTTTTAATTTGCAAAGAGTCAAGTTCTACTGGCGTATCACGCCCGAACATGTTCACCATTACTTTAACTTTGCCTCTTTCCTGATCAACTTCTGCGACTTTTCCATCAGAATCCTTAAAGGGACCGTCTGTAATCTTCACAGAGTCCCCCGCTTTTACTTCTATCTTGTAACTGGGGGTTTCAGTGCCCATCCTCTTTTTGATATTATCTATTTCCTCTTGAGAGACCGGTACCGGAGTAGTGCCTACCCCCACAAAACCTGTAACATTTGGGGTGTTTCTTACGATATACCAGGAGTCATCAGTAACAATCATTTCCACTAGGACGTACCCGGGATAGATCTTTTCTTCAACGTTTTTTCTCTTCCCGCTTTTAATTTTAATCTTTTTTTCTTTGGGTACTAAAACATTGAAAATCTTATCTTCCATACCCAAAGAATCCACTCTCTGTCTGAGGTTTTTGGCTACTGACTCTTCGTATCCAGAATAAGTATGAATAACGTACCAGTTCCTTTCTTGGGGTAATTTCTGTTTTGGCATAAATTAAAATATAAAAGTATTAAGCAGAACGGAAAAAACAAAATCGAGACCTCCCAAAAAAGCAGCCACGGCGAGAGAGGCCCCAACTATTATTAAGGTGTACCTAATAGTCTCTGATCTTGTCGGCCAGTTTACTTTTTTCATTTCTATCTTAACTTCTTTCAGGAAAGAAATTATTTTGGGAAAAATAGTGATTTTCATGGTTTTAAAAAGGGCCTTCCGGCCTTGCGGGTTTAATAATATCCGAAAAATGGAGCAAAGTCAAGTTTCACTTAGATATCAAGGTTCTGAGCTTCTTTAGCATATGCTTGTATAAACTTCTTTCTGGGGTCTACCTCGTCGCCCATTAAAACATCAAAAATCTTATCGGCCTGCTCTGTGTCCTCAACGGCTACCTGATAAAGAACTCTGTTTTCAGGATCCATGGTAGTATCCCATAATTGATCCGGGTTCATTTCTCCCAGGCCCTTGTACCTTTGAATAGAAACCTTATTGCTCTCCTTCTTCATCTCCTTCAAAATCCTGTCTTTGTCCTTTTCTTTGTGGGCATACTCTATTCTTTTGCCAGCCTGTATTTTGTAAAGAGGAGGCTGGGCCACATATAAATATCCCTTTTCAATAATAGGTCTGAAGTATCTGTAGAAAAAAGTAAGCAGCAGAGAGCAAATGTGGGCACCATCCACATCAGCGTCCAAGGTGAGGATAATTTTGTGATATCTCGCTTTCTCGATATTAAAATCATCTCCTATGGCAGTACCCAAAGCAATAATCAATGATTTAATTTCTTTAGAGGAAAGAATCCTGTCTAAGCGGGCCTTTTCTACATTCAGAATCTTCCCCCTTAAAGGCAACACTGCTTGGAAGTGTCTGTCTCTTGCTGTCTTGCAACTGCCTCCGGCCGAATCCCCCTCCACTATGAAAAGCTCTGACTTAGCAGGATCTTTTGATATGCAGTCTGCCAGTTTCCCGGGAAGAGCCAGACCCTCAAGGGCCCCTTTCCTCAGAACAGTTTCTTTGGCGGTGCGGGCGGCCTTCCTAGCCCTAGAGGATAAAATGCATTTTTCAATAATGGCTTTGGCGTCCTGGGGGTTTCTTTCTAAAAAGTCAGTTAGGGCTTCGGAAACTACTTGATCAACCACTGTTTTGGCTTCTACGTTGCCCAACTTGGCTTTTGTCTGACCCTCGAATTGAGGCTCTCTTATCTTCACAGAGACGACCGCTGTCAATCCCTCCCTTATGTCCTCGCCGCTAAAATTACTATCAGAATCTTTAAGAAAATCATTCTTCCTGGCATAGTCATTGAGAGAACGAGTAAGAGCAGTCCGAAAACCCGTCAAATGAGTCCCGCCCTCTCCTGTGTGGATATTGTTGGCAAAACTCTCCTCCAGGATTTCGTATTCTTCAGTATACCGGAAGGCTGATTCTACCAGTATCTCGTCTTTCTGGCTGGAACAGTAAAAAGTATTGGCATGACGGGGATTGGCTCCCCTAACCAGATAATTCACATACGAGGCCAGCCCGCCTTCAAAATAGAAACTGTATTCAAACTTGTCCTTTTCTCTCTCGTCTTTGACAGTTATTCTCACTCCTTTTGTTAAATAGGCCTGTTGCCGGAGATGTTTTAAAATAGTTTTCCTATTAAGCTCAGTTTCCTTAAAAATATCAGGATCTGGCTGAAACGTAACCGAAGTTCCTCTCTGGCGACATTTGCCGTCTTTCTTAAGTTTCCCCTTTGGTTTTCCTTTGGCGTATTCTTGAGCATAACGGATACCCCCTCTGCATACTTCTGCTTTAAGGTATTTGGATAGGGCGCATACTACAGAAACCCCTACTCCGTGAAGACCGCCGGAAACCTTGTACGCCTGCCCCCCAAATTTTCCTCCTGCATGAAGGGTGGTCATTACTGTTTCCAGGGCTGACTTCTTGGTGCTTTTGTGGCGCTCTACCGGAATTCCCCTTCCGTCGTCTGTAGTTTTGACCTTGTTGTCCGGCAACAAAACCACCTCTATATTTTTGGCATACCCTGCGATTGCCTCGTCCAAACCGTTATCAACACATTCCCAAATCAAGTGATGAAGTCCCTCGCTTCCCGTGGAGCCGATATACATACCAGGCCTTCTCCGTACCGGATCCAGCCCTTCTAAAACATAAATATCTTTTGCTGTGTATTCTTGCTCCTTAGGAGCAGTTTTCTTTTTATTTTGTTTCTTTGCCATATTTTTAACAAATTAATTATTTCCTTACCTGCCAGTCCGGCTCAACCTCCAGGGCTTTTATAATCCTATCCTGCAGTTCGAGGATTGCTTTATTAGATAGGGTTCTATCTTCTGCCTGGTAGATTATATGAAAAGCCAAGTTCTTCTTGCCAAGTGGTAAATTTTCCCCTTCATAAATATCAAAAAGATCGATATCCCTGATTAAAGATCCTCCTACAGCATTAATTTTATTCATCACGGCCTCCACCTTTATTGACCGGGGAACTAACACTGCTATATCTCTTACTGCTGCCGGATACCGCGAGATTGGTTGATAATCCTGTTCTTCTGAAGCTATCTTTTGGAACTTCTCAAAATCAATCTCAAACAGGATTACCCCCTTCCCTATCTTCATTTTGTTTAATATCTCAGAAGAAATTTCGCCCAGGAAACCTATCTCTTTAGAGCCCACTTTGATTTCAGCGGTCCTTCCCTTTTCCCACACATTAACTTTACTGTTTTCGGGAGTGGCTTTAAAGTCGTCATACCACGCTTCATTAATTCCCACCTTGTTTAAAAGCGCGTCTACAATACCTTTCATGGTATAAAAATCTTTATGAGTAGAGAGGGCGGAAAGCATTTTCTTCTCCTTTTGAGAAGACTTGAAGATCTTCCCTATTTCGAAAACATCAACCTCTTTTTCCCCATTGGTTTTCACGTTTTTTAGAAGGTTGGGAATCAGGCTGGGTCTTAAATATTTATGCTCATCACTGAGAGGATTTTCCAACCGCGCCAGTTTTTTATACCTGAATATCTCCTTAACGTCTTCTCCGATGAAAGAGTAGTTGTAGGATTCGAAAAAGCCCAGTTCCTTGAATATATCCTTTGTGAAATTTTCCCAAAATACTGAAAAGTTTCTTTCAGGCGGCGCCAAAGATATTAGAGGAAAGGAGGCGGTGATGTTTTCATATCCGTAAATCCGCCCCACCTCTTCTACTAGATCCTGGGGTATTGATAGATCCAATCTCCGGGTAGGAATTTCTACTTCTATCATTTTACCATTCTTTTTATTTTTAAGACCCAATCTGGAAAAAATATTCCTTATGTCTTTTTCTGGAATTATAATACCGAGCAATTTTCTGATATTACTGGGATCTATCTTCATTTTTTTAGGGAACCTCTTTTGGGGATAGAAGTCGGTCAGGCCAGATACTACTTTCCCTCCCGCTTCTTTTTTAATCAACAGAGATGCTCTGTTGATGGCCTCTTCTGTAAGATTAGGATCTATTTCATTTTCAAACCTCCAAGACGCATCAGTTTTTAACTGAAGTTTCCTTGAAGCGCGCCTGGTCAGCAAAGAGGCGAAATTAGCAGACTCTAAAATAATCGTATCGGTCTCAGAGTTAATTTCTGCCTTTTTCCCTCCTTTTATCCCGGCTATGGCCAAAGGGCCCTCCGGGTCTGCTATGACTAAAATATCTCTGTCTAGTTTATACTCCCCGTCGTCTAAGGTAGTTATCTTTTCTCCTTTCTTAGCCCTTCTTACAATTATCTCTCTGTTCCCTACCTTGTTAACATCAAAAGCATGAAGAGGTTGTCCCATTTCAAGCATCACATAGTTTGTAATATCTACTATATTGTTAATGGACTGGACACCGCAGGAATTTATTTTATCTTTCAGCCACTTGGGAGAAGGCCCCACCCTTACGCCCTCTATTACTTTGGCTGTATAGCGAAGGCAATCCTTATTGCTTTTAACTTTAAGATCCACTGGCCCCTTCCCTCCCTTTTTCTCTTTTATTTTATCGGGATATTTCAATTTTTGGTTAGTGATGGCTGCTATCTCCTGGGCTACTCCGAGGTGAGAAAAGCAATCGGAGCTCCGGTCAGGCAAAACATCTATGTCTAAAAGATGGTCGTTGTTTTTTTTCTCCAAGCCCTCTACTTCAAAACTATGCATAGTTAAAAGTTTTGCCAGTTTTTCTGGCTTGGG
>CAYXTC010000007.1:0-21271 GCA_964468405.1 uncultured Candidatus Saccharibacteria bacterium
TTTCCAAAAGAATTTATCTGGAACTCTTTAGAAAAGGAAACAAGCCGAGGCAGAGAACCTTGATCGTAGGAGCGGGCCAGGCAGGAGACCAGATATTAAGGAATATGATGGGCTTTGGAGATAGCCCCTTTCTTCCGGTAGGTTTTGTGGACGATAACCCCGAAAAGAAAAACATTTCCATCCACGGAGTTAAAGTTTTGGGGGCTATTGAAGATATTCCCGAAATAGCGGAGAAAGAAAACATCGAAACCATGGTCGTGGCTCTTCCTTCCGCGGGTTCTTACGCCATTAAGAAAGCAGTGGATTTGGGGAGAAGGGCGGGTCTTGAAAAAATCAAGGTTGCCCCGCCCATTAACGAAGTAATCCAAAAAGGACTTTCCCTGAAGGACTTGAGAAGCATCCAAGTGGAAGATTTATTGGGGCGGGATCCGGTTTCTTTAGACAGCGATGCTGTAGCCCGCTTTATAAAAGGCAAAAAGGTATTAATCACAGGAGCCGCAGGCTCTATAGGATCTGAACTGGCAAGACAAACATGTAAGTTTGACCCCTCTTCTGTCTTGCTTTTGGACCAGGATGAGAGCGGTATTTTCAATATAGAGCAGGAATTAAAAGAAAGTTTCCCTTACCTTAAAATAGAATCTTTGGTTGTGGATATAACAGGAGGGCAGAAAATAAAAGAAATATTCGCAGATTATAAGCCTGACATTGTTTTTCACGCCGCAGCATACAAACACGTTCCCTTAATGGAAAAGCAGCCCGGGGAAGCGGTAAACAACAATGTATTCGGCACCAAAATACTGGCGGAGGCGGCTTTGCAGAATAATACAGAAAAATTTATCTTCATCTCTACAGACAAAGCAGTAAATCCAAGTTCTGTTATGGGGGCTACCAAAAGAGCGGGGGAGATGATATGCCAGGCCTTTAATCAGAAAAACAGTACCAAGTTTATCTCTGTAAGATTTGGCAATGTTTTAGACAGCAGGGGGAGCGTTATTCCCACTTTTAAAGAGCAAATTAAAAAGGGCGGGCCCGTGGAGGTTACCCACCCGGATATGAAGCGTTATTTCATGATGATCCCGGAGGCTGTTCTCTTGGTAATGCAGGCAGGGGAAATGGGCAAGGGGGGAGAGGTCTTTGTGTTGGACATGGGAAAGCCCGTGAAGATACTGGATTTAGCCAAAGAGATGATAAAACTTTCAGGGTTTGAGCCGGATAAAGATATCCCTATTGTCTTTACAAAGCCCAGGGCGGGGGAGAAGCTTTCCGAGGAGGTCTTAATGGCAGAAGAAGGAACTTTATCTACAGAAAACCAGAGAATCTTTAAAGCAAAACTGTCAACAATAGATCAATCTTTTCTTGAAGAAAAATTAGAGGAATTGGAAAAAAAAGAGAATATCAAGGAAGCCCTGAAGGAACTAGTCCCGAATTACTTGACAAAATAAGTTAAATTTGCTAACATTTAATTAGTGAGCGCTCCTTTTAGGAGACTCTACTAAGTTGGCAGAAGACCTCACATATGCGAGGCCTTCTGTTTTTTTATTGCAATATTTCACACATCCTCTATAATAAATAATGCCAGGAGGGCAAAGCGCTCACAAAAAACTTAGTATTGGAGTCAGCTCCTCCTGGTTTTTTTAGACTTGATTTTTGTTAAATTGAAGGCGACAATGGACATATGTTACCTGGAGCAAAAGAAAATGTCTCTTTGGCAGAATACAGTAGTTTTGAAATAGGGGGCTCGGCTCGTTATTTTTTTGTCGTCAAAAAGAAAGAAGATCTATTGAAGATTTTAAATTACGCCAAAGAGAAGAAACTCCCTTATTTAATCATTGGAGAAGGGACAAACCTTTTATTCCCGGATAAGGGGTATGAAGGGGTGGTGATAAAGATTGAGACAGATGCTCTTGAAAAGGAAGGAGAGAAATTAAATTCAGGAGCGGGAACCTCCTTGATTTCAGTGGTCAGCCTTTCTTTGAAGAATTCTTTAACGGGACTGGAATGGGCAGTAGGCATTCCGGGAACCTTGGGAGGGGCTATTTACGGAAACGCTCAGGCCTTTGGAAAAAGGATGGGCGATATAATAGAGAGCGTTACGGTTTTAGATACTAACACCTTGGAGTTTAAGTCCCTGGATAAAGAAGAATGCCTTTTTGAAACCAAAAGCAGCATTTTCAAAAAACAAAAATATCTAATAATTGTCTCAGCCGTTCTTAAATTACAACAAGGGGATTCTAAAAAAAGCAGAGAGGAGATAAAAAGGTACGCAGAATACAGGAAACAAAAACATCCTCTCTACCTTCCCTCAGCAGGCTCTGTCTTTGTGAATTACGAAGGACAGATAAAAGATCCAGAGATTATCTCCCAGTTCCAGGAACTGGAAGAATTCAACCAGAAAGGAGTAATTCCTTCTGCTTATTTAATAGAAAAATGCGGGCTGAAAGGAAAAAGGATAGGAGGGGCCAAGTTTTCAGACCAGCATGCCAACTTTATTGTTAATATAGGTGAAGCCAAAGCAAAAGACGTTGTCCGGCTAGTTGAACTGGCAAAAGAGAAGGTGAAAAACAAATTCGGCATAAATTTAAAAGAAGAAATACAAATTATTAAACAATAACAATTATGCAAATCAATATTCGCACCAAAAACCTTGAGCCTACTGAAGAATTAAAGCAATATGTAGAAGAAAAAATAGGAGAACTGGACCGGTTTATTAATGTTGATGAAGGAGACTTTCCGGAAGGGAAGGCTACGGTCCAAAATCATATCGAAATAGAAAAAACAACCCAGCACCACAAAAAGGGCCCCTATTACAGAGCAGAAGCCACTGTTAGTCTTCCGGGCAAGGAAATATGGGTTGACGCCCGGGGAGAGGACTGGAAAGAGGCTGTTGATGAATTAAAAGATGAACTTAAAAGAGAACTGAAGAAGTATAAAGGAAAGTCCAAGGCTGTTTCCAGAAGGAGGAGAAGGTTCTTTAAGAAGTTAGTTAATCTTTCTCCTTTGGCAAGATTTAGAAAGAAAGGAGGCAGAGACAAGATGGAAGGAAATTAATACAATGTCATTCTTTAAGAAAATATTCGGAGACCCCAACCAGAAATATATCGGGAAAATAAGTCCTTTAGTAGAAAGGGTTAATTCCCTTGAACCGGATTTTGAAAAAATACCTCAGGAGAAACTCAAAGAAAAAACAGAAGAGTTTAAAAAGAGGCTGGAGAAGGGGGAGCAATTGGACGACCTTTTGCCCGAGGCCTTCGCCCTGGCAAGAGAGGCCTCCAAGAGAACATTGGATCAGCGCCATTTCGACGTTCAGGTTCTGGGGGGCATTATTCTCCACCAGGGCAAGATAGCAGAGATGAAAACAGGAGAAGGAAAGACTCTGGCTTCTACCATGCCCGTCTACCTTAACGCCCTAACCCAGCGAGGGGTTCATTTAATAACAGTCAATGACTATTTATCAAGGAGAGATGCCGTCTGGATGGGACAGATATATCATCTCTTAGGCCTTAGGGTCGGCTGCCTCAATCACGAGCAGGCCTTTTGCTATGATCCAGAGTATAAAAAGACATCGGAAGAAAAAGACGAGATAAGGGACGAATTCGGTTCTTTCAAAGTGGTAGAGGACTTTCTAAGGCCCTGTTCTCGCAAAGAGGCCTATCAGGCAGACATTACTTACGGCACTAACAACGAATTTGGATTTGATTATTTAAGAGACAACATGGCCCACGGCTTGGACCAAAAAGCGCAGAGGGGCTTTAATTACGCTATTATTGACGAGATAGACTCTGTACTAATAGACGAGGCCAGAACCCCCCTTATTATCTCAGGAAGAGGAGAAGAGTCCACAGACAAATATTACAAGTTCGCTCAGATTGCCTCTGGCCTGAAAAAGGACGAAGACTACGAACTGGACGAGCAGACGAAATCTGCCACCTTCACAGAAGAGGGCCAGGATAAGATTGTTCGGAGGCTGGGATTTGATCCGTGGGGAGAGAACGACATCACCACGACCCATCAATTGGAGTCGGCTTTGAAAGCCAGGGCTTTTTTCCAGAGAGACAAAGACTATGTGGTGAAAGAAGGAAAGGTAATAATAGTAGACGAGTTTACAGGAAGGCTGATGCCCGGCAGAAGATGGTCCGGTGGGCTTCATCAGGCAGTAGAAGCCAAAGAAGGGATTGGAATACAGCCGGAGTCAAAAACATTAGCCAGCATTAGTTTCCAAAACTACTTTAGAATGTATCAGAAGCTGGCAGGGATGACAGGTACTGCTGCCACCTCGGCGGAAGAGTTTGACAAGGTTTACGGACTAGAGACTATTATTGTTCCTACCAACCGGCCAATGATAAGGGAGGACTTTTCTGACAGAATTTATAAAAATCTGAACGGCAAGTTTAAGGCAATAGTTAGAGAGATAAAGCAGAGGCATGAGAAGGGCCAGCCCGTTTTAGTGGGCACAGTTTCTATTGAAAAGAACGAATATTTAGGAAGGCTTCTCCAGAAAGAAGGCATTCCTCATGAGGTGTTAAACGCCAAAAATCATCAAAAAGAAGGAGAGATAATAGCCCAGGCAGGAAGATCGGGGGCTGTCACCATAGCCACTAATATGGCAGGAAGGGGAGTAGACATTGTTTTGGGAGGAAATCCCCAGAACGCAGAAGACAAAGAAAAAGTTGTAAAGGCAGGCGGTTTGCATGTTCTGGGCACAGAAAGGCACGAAGCCAGGAGAATAGACAATCAATTAAGAGGAAGGTCTGGCAGACAGGGAGATCCGGGCTCTTCTCAATTCTTTGTTTCCCTGGAAGACGACCTGATGAGAGTATTTGGAGGGGAGAGAATCCAGCACTTTATGGAGGTTTTAAAAATACCAGAGTCAGAGCCCATAGAGGCTAAAATGGTTTCTAGGGCGATAGAATCTTCCCAGTCAAAAGTAGAGGGCTTTAACTTTGACGCCAGAAAGCATTTATTAGAATACGACAACGTAATGAACAAGCAGAGGGAGGTTTTTTACAAGAAAAGAGACGAGATATTAAAAAAAGCAAAAAAGCCTCAAGGGCTAAGATCCTATGTTCTAGACATTGTTAAAAAACAAGGTTTTTCCGAGGAAGATTACAAGAAAAGAGAACAGGAAATGGGAGAAGAGAGTATGAGAAAAATAGAGAAGGCAGTCTGCCTTAAAGTTTTTGATACCTTTTGGGTGGAGCACCTAGACAATATGTCCCATTTGAGAGACTCTGTGAAGTTAAGGGCATACGGGCAGCAGGATCCTTTAGTGGAATACAAAAAAGAAGGGCACAGAATGTTTCAGCAATTGATTTCTTCAATCGAATATACTATTGCCAATGCAGTTTTTCAGGCAGAAATTACTGGAAAACCCTCCCAGCCCTCTCAGTTAGACAAAAAGGCTCCCGGACGGAATGATCCCTGTCCGTGCGGTTCCGGTGAGAAATATAAGAAATGTTGTTATCCTAAATTCGGATAATGCTCGAACTGATTCTCTCAGTTATCATCTTGGCTCTGATAATGGAGTTTTTTGACGCCTCTGTAGGAGTGGGATACGGCACAGCCCTGGCTCCTTTATTGTTACTTTTCGGATTTGCTCCTTTGGAAATTATTCCTGCCCTTCTCTTAACCAATGTTATTTTCGGTATTGTTGCCGGCTTTTTTCATCACAGATTTGGCAACGTGGATTTAAGTTTTAAAGGAAAGGACTTTAAGATAGCACTTATTCTGGCGGGTTTTGGTGTAATAGGGATATTGGCTGCGTTCTTTATCGCAGTAAGAGTTCCGGAGATATTCTTAAAAGGATATCTTGCTCTTCTTCTTTTGGTTATGGGGATTACGGTTTTAGTCAAGAGAGAGGTGGGATTTCCTTTTTCTTGGGTTAAGTTCATAATCTTAGGCCTGATAGCCGCCTTTAACAAGGGGATGACAGGAGGAGGCTATGGGCCGGTATTGGTCAGCGGGCAGATATTATCTGGGATAAAAAGCAAAAGGGCTATCGCCATTTCCCTGTTCGCGGAAGGTTTGGTTTCTATAGTTGGCGCCCTGGCTTATCTTTCCTCTTTTTCTATGAACTGGCCTCTTTTCTTTTCTTTGCTGATAGGAGGAATATTTTCTGTGCCCCTGGCAGCCTATGTGGTAAAAAGATTTAACCCTAAGAAATTAAGGATTACCATAGGAGTGGTTAATGTATTATTAGCCGTAACTATTGCAGTAAAGCTGTTAATCTAGTTGTCCACTTGCTTTTTTCTGTGGGTATGCTATCTTATAAATTGTATTTGCTGGGAGAACCAAGGTCGAATTACTTCTAGCACTTACTTACAAGTTATAATCTACTTTTAATGAAAGGCACAATAAAGAAGATTACCGACAGAGGATTCGGATTCATTTCTCCTGAAGGAGAAGATAAAGATCTATTCTTTCACTCAAATGACCTCAAGGATTTAACCTTTGAGGAATTGCAGGAAGGAGATGAAGTAGAATTCGAAATGGGGGAATCTGAAAAAGGACCCAAGGCCACAGACGTGACCCGTCCTTAGTCCCTCGTTGTGAAAAGACCCCTTTTCTAAGGGGTCTTTTTATTTGGGAAATATTGTGTTATTTTAAAGATTGTGTTATTTTAAATTTAGTCCCTTGACAAAGAAAGGAAAAAAATGAAGACAGGGATTTTAGCAAGAATCAAACTTTTATTTTCCAGGAAAAAGTATTTTCCTCTTTGCAACCATGCGTCTCCTTTAACAAAGAAAGTGTCGGTTTTCGGGGAGAAGGTGGTTTTTAGCGTAGACTCTTCTTGCCCAGACTGGTGTCCGGATTGTCTTGCCAAAATGGCTATCAAGTGCGCCTGGTGCGGCAAGTCTATTCTCCCCGGCGATCCCGTTACGCTTTACACTCCTGCTCAAGGATGGAAAGCCCCAGAGCACGCTGTTGTTTATCAAAAAGATCCTTTCCAGGTGGTAGGATGTTTGAGAATGAGCTGTGCTGATACTGGATCTGATAGAGCCGGTTTCTGGGTTCCTCCCGGAAAAGTTAAAAGATTTTTTTCTCCTATTGAAAAACTGCTCCAGGAAGGAGGGAAGGGAGTAGTGGTAGAAGAAGATATTACCGACATTTCCAAATCAACCCCTGTTTGAAATAATAGGCCCGGATTTCCGGGCCTTTTTGTTATGACATTCTTTGTTATAATAAATATCATGAAAATAGGCATAATCTCGGACACTCACGACAATCTGCCAAAATTCAAGAAAGTGATTGATTATTTAGAGAAAGAGGGCATCTCTTTTATTATCCACTGCGGAGACATTGCCAATCCTGATACCCTAGAGAAGGCTTTGGAAAACTTTTCTGGCAAGTGCAGGGCGGTTTTAGGGAATGCCGACAATATATATCAGTATGACCTGGAAGATTACCAAAGTCCTCCCAAGATAGAGGTTTTTGAAAGGAAAGGGGAGGTAGAATTGAGTAATAAGAAGATGGCTTTTACCCATTATCCCTGGGTGGCTAAAAAACTGGCAAAGAGCGGAGAGTATGATATTGTTTTCTACGGGCATACCCACAGGCCCTGGCAGAAAAAAATAGGGGAGTGCCAGGCTGTGAATCCCGGAAATGTTGCCGGCATTATTTTCAGGCCCTCTTTTGCTATTTACGATATAGAGGAAGAAAAGTTAGAACTTAAGTTTTTAGATAAAATATGATTTTTTCTCCTGTCGGATGCTTAATCCTAATCCTTTTTATAATGGCCCTGCCTGTTCTTTTGGCTTTGGGCTATTTTCATGTGATAACTCTGGGCTTTGAGAAACTTGGCTTAGACCCCTCTCTGACCATTATTGTTTTTTTGTCCATGCTGGTGGGCTCTCTCTTTAATATTCCTATTGGCAGGAAAAAGATAGTTTATACCCAAAGCCCAAGTTTTTTTGGGTTTTTTAAGAAGCCTCAGGCCAGAGCCGCAGGACTGGTTATTAATGTCGGGGGAGCCATTATTCCGACAATTATTTCTATCTATTTCCTTTTAAGAATACCTCTTGCTCCAACATTAATAGCCACGGGCCTAATGATCTTAGTCTGTAAGTATCTTTCACGAGTAGTGCCCGGTAAAGGAATAATTATACCTGCTCTGATACCGCCCTTGTTTGCTGTTTTCTTTGCTTTCTTTTTGGCCCCGGGCTTTACCGCCCCCTGTGCTTTTGTCTCCGGTGTCTTGGGAACCCTGATAGGGGGAGACCTTCTTAATTTGAGAAAAGCCATGAAACAAAGCGCAGGACTGGTCTCTATAGGAGGGGCTGGTGTTTTTGACGGCATTTTTTTGGTGGGGATAATCTCAGCCCTTTTCAGTTAAAGACTTTTATGTTATGCTATATCTATTAAATTCAGACAGCAATGAATAAAAAAAGAACCAAAACTGCTTTAGTTATAATATTCGCCTTAGCCTTGTTGGCTGGTTTTTTTGATTATCCCAAAGCATTTAATTCTGGCGTAGATTTTCTAAATGAAAAGATTGGATTTCGCTTTCCCTATTTCTGGGAAAAACCTTTTAGTTTGGGGCTTGATCTTCAGGGAGGAACCCACTTGGTCTACGAAGCCGACCTTTCTAATAAAGAGAAAGAGGATTATGGTTCTGCCATGAAGGGTTTGAGGGATATTATAGAGAGGAGAGTCAACCTGTTTGGTGCCAGGGAGCCTGTGGTTCAGACAGAAGAGACGGCAGGCCACCACCGGTTAGTGGTAGAGATGCCCGGTATCAAGGATCCGGCAGAAGCCATCAAAGCCATAGGCCAGACGCCCTTTTTGGAATTTAAAGAGCCCAGAGAAGAGCCAGAGACAAATGAGATTTTGAGCATTCAGGAGAAAATAAGAGAAAAGGGCCAAGAGGGCATGAAAGAGGTGGAGAACTGGGAAAAAGGATTGCAGGATCCGTATTTTAAAAGCACAGACCTGACCGGCCAGTATTTAAAAGGAGCGGAAGTGGGATTCGGGCAGACTGCCCAGACTCCGATGATACTTCTTAGTTTTAATAAAGAGGGGGCTGAATTATTTGAAAAACTCACAAAGAGGAATATAGGAAAACCTCTTGCTATTTACATAGACGGCAGTATGATTTCCTCTCCGGTTGTCCAGGATACAATATCCGGAGGAGAAGCCCAGATTACAGGCGACTTTACCGTGCAAGAAGCCCAAGAGCTGGCTAGAAACCTGAATGCCGGCGCCTTGCCCGTTCCCATTAATCTTATCTCCCAGCAGTCGGTAGGGCCTACCTTGGGCTCTGTCTCCCTGCAAGAGAGCCTGGCAGCCGGGGTTTTGGGATTTTTAGCGATAATACTGTTTATGATAATCTTTTACAGGCTGCCAGGTTTGATTTCTGGCGTCTCTTTGATTGTATATGTGGCCTTAGCTCTAAGTTTGTTTAAACTGATCCCCATTACCCTTACCTTAGCCGGCATAGGAGGATTTATTCTTTCTATCGGGATGGCAGTGGATGCTAATGTCCTGATTTTTTCCAGACTAAGAGAAGAGGTGAAAGAGGGCAAAGAGCTTCCCGTTGCTGTTATAGAAGGATTCAGAAGGAGCTGGCCCTCTATCAGAGACGGGAATCTTACCACCTTAATAGTGGCCCTGATTCTTTTCGGTTTTGGAACCAGCTTTATCAAAGGATTTGCTCTTACTTTAAGTATAGGTATTTTATTAAGTATTATTACTGCTGTTTTTGTAAGCAGGGGATTGCTGGTAATTTTGGCAGACACCCGGCTTAAAAACATTAAGTGGATTTGGAAGTAACTATGTTTAACCTTACCCGCTATAGAAAAATATATTTTATCTTTTCAGGATTGCTGATAATAACAGCCATTAGTTTTTTGATCGTCTTTGGGCTGAAACTGGGAATTGATTTTACAGGAGGCAGCATCTTAGAGGTTGCCTATCAGGACCGAAGGCCGGAAAACCAAGAGATAAGGCAGAGGCTTGAGGGATTGGATATCGGAGCAGTCCAGGTACAGCCTACCGGAGAAAAAGGAGTTATTCTCAGAATGAAGGACATTACAGAAGAAACCCACCAGAAAGTATTGGATAATCTTGAGAAAGAGGAAGGATCTATAGAGGAAATGAGGTTTGATCTTATAGGCCCCACTATTGGCAGAGAATTAAAGAGCAAAACCAAAGTAGTCACCATAGTGGTGCTTCTTTCCATAGTAACCTATATCGCTTTGGCCTTCCGAAAGGTGCAAAGACCTTTAAAGTCTTGGCAGTACGGCATAGCCAGCTTAATAGCCCTTTTCCACGATACCCTGATTCCCTTGGGTGTGTTTGCCTTTTTGGGAAGGTTTTACGGGGTGGAAATTACTATTCCGGTGATAACAGCCCTTCTTGCCGTTTTGGGATACTCTATAAACAACACAGTGGTGGTTTTTGACAGGATCAGAGAGAACCTCTTTAAGGGAGGGGAGTCCTATGAAGAGATTGTGAACAGGAGTCTAAAGCAGACTCTGAGCCGCCAGATTAACACTTCTTTGACTACCCTTTTTGTGGTGACCGCTATATTCTTTTTCGGAGGAGAAACTCTGAAATACTTTTCTTTAACCCTAATAGTAGGGATTATCGCCGGAACCTATTCTTCCATATTTTTAGCCGGGCCTTTTCTTGTTTCTTGGCTGAGAAGGAGAAGGGGTTGACAATAATATTTAAAAATGGTTAAATAGAATAACTACAAAAAAACATGAAGTACAACTATTCCAATATCTGCTCTAATTTATTAAAAGGATTGCCTCAAAGAACAGTTAATGTAATTGAGAGGCGCTTTGGTTTGAAAAACGGCAAAGAAACCCTAGAGGGAATCGGGCAAGACATAGGGATTACAAGGGAAAGGGTAAGGCAGATCGAAAGTTGCGGTCTTTCTATAATAAAAGAGAGAACTAAAAACTACCAAGACTTATTTGAATACTTTAAAGATAACCTTGAGAGATTCGGCGGCATTAAAAAAGAAGACGCCCTCCTTGGTTATCTGGCAGGAGAAAAAGACAGAGGAAGAGTTTCTCTGCTTTTGGCTTTGTCTGATGACATAGAAAGGATCCCAGAAAAGGATGATTTTTATGTCTGCTGGGCTAAAAAGGACAACGCTTTGAATAAGGCGAAAAAAGCAGTAAATCTTGCCTCAAAGCAGTTAAGAAAAGAGAAAAGAACCCTTTCTTTGGATGAGATTTATGATTATAATAAAGAAAGCGGAGTTTTTCCCACTAAACAGGCTCTGGAGTCTTATCTCGAAGTTACCAAAAAAATAGGAAAGAATCACGAAGACAGATTTGGATTAAGCAACTGGCTTGAAGTAAATCCCAGAGGCATAAAAGACAAGGCCTATTTAGTGATTAAAAAGCAGGAAAAGCCCTTGCACTTTACCAAAGTGGCAGAATATATCGAGAAACTGCCTCTTTCTTCCAATCCTCGCCCTGTTCACACAGCAACCGTTCACAATGAATTAATTAAAGATTCTAGATTTGTGTTGGTGGGGAGAGGGCTCTACGCTCTGAAAGAGTGGGGGTATGAACCCGGAGTTATTAAAGATATTATCTATAAAGTTTTGAAGAACTCCAGCAAGCCTCTTTCCAGAGAAGAGATAGCGAAGAGGGTTTCAGAGCAGAGAATTGTTAAAGAAAATACTGTCTTTTTGAATCTTCAGAACAAGGATTGCTTTACTAAAGACTCTAAGGGAAGATATTTAATCCAGGAGTCTTAATAAAAACTCTTTAAAAACTTTTAATGTCAGAATTCTTTAGATTTCCACCCGAAATCATAAGTTTATTTAACTATTTAAAACCATTTTTGGCGCCAGTTTGGCAAATACTAAAATCTTGGTGGTGGCTGCCTTTACCTTTTGTTCTATGGCGGCCTTTTTTATTTGCTTGGAGGTGGTGGAGAGTGAGCGTCTGGCTTTCCCAGAAGAAGTTTATAGTTTTAGAGATAAAAATTCCAGAAGAAGTCTTAAAGCCCATAAGGGCTATGGAGACAGTTTTAGACGGATTAAGGCAGATTCTTTATCAGCCCCCTGACTGGTGGGAGACATGGATCGAAGGCCAGACTGACCTTTCATACGGTCTTGAGATAGCCTCGCTGGGCGGGGAGCCTCACTTTTTTATAAGGGCTCCCGTCGAACTGAGAGACTCTGTGGAGTCAACCATATACTCTCAGTATCCGGAGGCTGAAATTTCAGAAGCGGAGGATTATACCAAGACCGTTCCCTCGGATATTCCCAACAAAGAATGGGATTTGTGGGGGGCTGACTACCGGCTTTTAAAGCCCGACCCCTATCCTATTAAAACTTATCCTGAATTTGAAACAGAAAGAGAGCCCCTGGAAGAAAAGAGAATTGACCCTGTGGCCGGCCTTCTTGAGGCTATGGGCAGAGTTAAGCCGGGAGAGCAGTTGTGGATACAGTTTCTGGCTACGCCCCGGACTAATATAGAAATTCCTTTAATAAAAGAAGGGGAGGAGATAAGAGACAAATTAGCAAAAAGAGATAGCAAGGAAGAGAAAAAAAGGCCTCTTTTGCTGGAAGCGGCAGATATTTTAATCACGGGAAAGGTTGAAGAAGAAAAAGAAGAAGCCCCGGGCCCCATTCCCCCGGAGATGCATATGACTCCGGGTGAGAGAGATATTGTCCAGGCCATTGAAAAGAAGATTGCCAAGCCCTTTTTCGAGGTGGGAATAAGGTTTATCTATTTAGGAAGAAGGGATGTCTTTTTTAAAGCAAAGCTTCGTTTGCCTTTTGCTTTTTTTGCCTCTTTCTTTACAGAAAACAGAAATGCTCTTGTTCCGTGGGGTAAAACTTTGACTAAAATACACAAAAGTTGGTTTCTGCCCATAAATCTTCTTAGGAACAGGCGCGTTTATTTAAGAAAAAGAAGGCTGTTTCGAAACTATGTGGAGCGGGTAAATGCTCTCTTCCCAAGAGAAGGGGGGACTCATGCTTTGAGCACAGAAGAACTTGCCAGTTTATTCCACTTCCCGGGCAGAGGAGTGGCTCCTGCCCCCTTTGTTTCTCGTATTGAATCTAAGAAAGGAGAGGCTCCTTCGGGCCTTCCCTCAGAATAATAATTATGCCCAAGGATATAAACTTATTTGCAGAAACAACATATAGGAATGTTCACAAAACATTCGGGATAAAAACCGACGACAGGCGCCGGCATGTTTATGCTATAGGGAAAACCGGCATGGGTAAGACTAGTATGATTCAGAATATGGCTATTCAGGATATTCTGGAAGGAAGAGGAATGGGTTTTGTGGATCCTCACGGAGAGGCGGCGGAAGACTTGTTGAATTTTGTTCCCTCAAATAGGATTAACGACGTTATCTATTTTAACCCAGCCGATCTTCAATATCCTCTTGCCTTTAATGTAATGGAAAGCGTTGGGGTGGAATACCGCCACTTGGTAGCGGGCGGATTAATGGGTGTGTTTAAAAAGATCTGGCCCGATGTCTGGTCTGCCCGAATGGAATATATTCTTAATAATACTATTTTAGCTTTGCTTGAGTACCCGGGAGCCACTCTTTTGGCAGTAAACAGAATGCTTTCTGATGCAGACTTCCGTGAGAAGGTGATAGATAAGGTTACAGACCCCGTTGTCAGATCATTCTGGGTAAATGAGTTTGCCCGCTATGCCCAAAAATATGAAGTAGAGGCTACTGCCGCTATTCAAAACAAGGTAGGACAGTTTATCTCGGCCCCCGTAATAAGGAATATTATCGGGCAGTCTACTTCCGCTATAGACATGAGGAAGGTGATGGATGAGAAAAAGATTATAATCATGAACTTGTCCAAAGGGAGAATCGGAGAGGATAACTCCACTCTTTTGGGAGCCCTCCTGATTACCAAATTGCAGCTTGCTGCAATGTCCCGGGTGGATATACCGGAAGAACGAAGGAATGATTTCTATTTATACGTTGACGAATTCCAAAACTTTGCTACAGAGTCCTTCGCCAACATACTTTCTGAAGCCAGAAAATACAGATTAGCCCTGACTTTATCTCATCAATATATCGCTCAAATGGATGAAATGGTAAGAGACGCGGTGTTTGGCAATATGGGAACCCTGATTTCTTTCAGGGTAGGGGCAGAAGATGCAGAGTTTATTGAAAAAGAAATGCTCCCTTATTTCCGCGCCCAGGACCTTGTAAACCTGGGCAAGTATCAGATTTATCTGAAATTAATGATTGATGGTATCGCCGGCAGGCCCTTTTCCGCCAAGACCCTTCCGCCTTTCTTAAAGCCCGAGGTTTCCAATAAGGATAAGATAATAGAGGTATCCAGGGAGAGATACGGCACCCCCAGAGAAGAAGTGGAAGAAAAGATAAGCAAGTGGGCAGGTTTTGTAGCCAAGGCTGCCCAAGAAAAAACAAAAGGAGAGCCTGTTCTTTATGACGCCAAGTGTTCCTCTTGCGGCAAAGATACCAAGGTTCCCTTCCCGCCGGACGGCAAGAGGCCTGTTTACTGCAAAAACTGCCTTAAAAAAGTAAAGTCTGGATCTGCAGAAGGAGAGGAGAAAATAGGTTCCTTAGAGCAAGCCCTTGAAAAAGGAACCGTTTCTTTTAGTTCCAAAAAGAAAGAAGGAGAGGGATCTAAAGAGAAAAATAGAAAGAAGGTTGACGAAAAGAGCCTGAAGGATATGATTAAAAAAACTATTTCTGAAGAGAAAGATGAAGAATCTTAAAGATGTTGAAGTAAAAGGGAAAAGGGTTTTAGTAAGGTGCGACTTCAATGTTCCTTTAGGGGAGAAAGGGGACATAAAAGATGACTTTAGAATTACCCAAACTCTTCCTACTATTGAATATCTGGCTCGTGCGGGTGCTAAGGTTGTTTTAATGAGCCATTTGGGAAAACCTGACGGAAAATTTAATGAATCTTTAAGCCTTCGGCCCCTGGCCCGCAGAATAGAAGAAAGTTTGGCAGAGCCTGTTAGAATGATAGATATTGAGGAGGATACCCGATCCCTGAAAGAGGGCGAGATAGTAATGCTTGAGAACTTGAGATTTCACAAAGGGGAAAAAGACAATGATCCAGATTTTGCCCGGAGGCTCTCTAAACTGGCAGATCTTTATGTTAATGACGCTTTTGGTGTTTGCCACAGAAAACACGCTTCTGTATCAGAGATAACCTCTTATCTTCCCGGCGTGGCCGGTCTTCTTTTGGAAAAAGAGATCAGGGTGCTTTCTAGGGTTATAAGGAAGCCAGAGCGCCCCTTGGTGGCTATCATCGGAGGCGCCAAGATTTCCAGCAAGAGCATGGTGATCAAAAAGTTTTTAGCAGAGTCAGACCACCTTTTGTTAGGAGGCAAGGTAGCCAATACTCTTTTGGCGGTCAGAGGTCTTTTAAGGGGTATAGAAGTAAAAGAAGATGTTCAAGAAATAATTGAAGGCTTTGAATTAACTTCTCAAAAAGTTCATTATCCGGTTGACGCCGTAGCGGCAAAAGACAATAAGGGAACAAATTCCAGAATCTTATCTCTGGCTTCTATGGAAGAAGGAGAGACCGTTTACGACATAGGCCCCGATACCATAAATCTCTTTGCGGATATTATCAGAGAAGCCAAGACTGTTATCTGGGCCGGACCCTTGGGGATGGTAGAGAATCCTCTTTTTGAAAAAGGAACAAAAAAAATAGGCGAAGAAATTATTAATAATAAAGAAGCCCTAAAAGTTGCAGGGGGAGGCGACACCAACTTTGCTTTATTAAAGTTCGGGTTTAGGGATAAATTTGATCATGTTTCCACAGGAGGGGGGGCCATGCTTTCTTTTCTGGCGGGGGAAGATCTTCCCGGGCTTTTGGCATTAGAATATGAAAAAAATTAAGAATTTAAAAAAAGCAGCAAATCGAATATTGAAAGCCGCAGAATCAAAAGAGAGAATTATTCTTTACGGAGATGCGGATATGGACGGGGCTTGCTCCGTTATTATTTTAAAAGAGGCCTTGATGAGTTTAGGCAAGGAAGTGACGCAGGTCTATTTCCCGGATAGAGAAAAAGAAGGGTACGGCTTTACAGACAGCGCCCTTGATTATCTGGGAGATTATGCTCCTGCTCTGATTGTGATTTTGGACTGCGGTATCAGCAATTTTGAGGAGATTAAAAAAGCAGGGGAAATGGGTTTTGAAATCATTTTGGTAGATCATCACGAGCCCCTGGATAAATTGCCAGAGGCCTCCCTTATAGTTGATCCTAAACAGGAGAAAGATGAGCACCCTTTTAAGTATTACGCGAACGTAGGACTGGCCTTTGAACTGGCCAAAGCCTTATTAGGGAAAAAACTTACTAACAATTTAGAGAGAAGTTTTTTGGAACTGGCGGCGATGGCCACCATAGCAGACATGGTGCCCCGGGTAGACAAGAATGAAGAGATAATCAACAAAGGGCTTAAGACCGTTGAGGCAAGCTGGAGACCCGGGCTTCAGGCGCTTTTTGACTTGGAACCATTTGAAGACTTGTCTTTGTCTGTGAAAATTGACAAAATAAACTCTATAATGAACGTAAGGCGGGGTAAAGACGGAATGCCCGACTCCTATAAAATTCTGATTTGTCCTGACAGAAAAAAGGCGGACAGGACGGCAAAAAGATTATACAAAAAAAGTTTAGAGAGAAAAGAGCAGGTAGCCAATATGGTGGAGGAGGTAGAAGAAAAGATTTTTGGCAAAGGCACAGACCCTGTTGTTTTTGAGGGTTCTCCTGAATGGGAATTAACCCTAATGGGTGTGGCTGCCGGGCGCTTAGTTAAAAAAGTTGAAAAGCCTGTATTTCTTTATCAGGAGAAAAACGGGGAGATTCAGGGAAGCATAAGGGCGCCTTCTGCCCTCAATGTTGTTGAGGCTATGAAAAACTGCGATTCTCATCTCTTAACTTACGGAGGACATCCCCAGGCAGCGGGCTTTAGAACTAAAAAGGAAGAAGCAGAGAAATTTAAAAAGTGTTTGTTCGATTACTTTGGTTAATTTATGAAAAAGATAATTATTTATACAGATGGGGCTTCCCGGGGTAATCCGGGGAAGGCAGCCATGGGCGTTGTTTTTTGTAATGAAAAAAGAGAAGTAATTAAGAAATATTCAGAATATTTGTCTGACAAAGCCACCAATAACGAGGCAGAGTATAATGCTGTTATCTTTGCTTTGAAAAAGTTTAAACTTCTTTTTGGCAAACAACTGGCAAAGAACACTGACGTTGAGATAAGATCTGACTCTGAATTGCTGGTAAAGCAATTAAACGGGGAGTACAAAATATTAAATGATAAAATACAGCCTCTTTTCTTGGAGATATGGAACTTGAGGTTTGATTTTAAAAGCATTAAGTTTAAGTCATTGGGCAGGGACAAGAACAAGGAGGCAGACCGCTTGGCTAATGAGGCCTTAGACGGTGAAGCAAACAAGCAGAAACTGGTGTAGCTCTTTGAAAAGGCGGAATTTCTCTTCAGGAAAGGAACACCGATAACAGAGCAAGAAAAAGAAAAAGTCGTGGGAAAATGCCCTCGTTGCAAGGGCGAAGCGGTGCGGAGAACAGAGAAGGTTTATAATCCCAGGGCAGGACTGCCGATTTGCGGGCCGGCAGGGGAGTTGCAGTATAAGGTAAAAGGCACTTACTACTGCAGAGCCTGCAAAGCACTTTTTATTAGCGCTCCCTGACAAACGAACCCCCGCTTTGCGGGGGTTTTTACTATTGAAGACAGTCCAAATGTCGCCTCTAATAGTTAAGTAAGATGTCGCTTAGAAGAGTAAATCAGAAGCAAGTTAATTGTTAATTATCTGTTTTTAATAATGTGGGAGGACGGGCCTCCCACAAATTTTGACTTTAGATTATATTTATGATATAATAAAACATTCTTCCAGAGTGGAAGAATCCCAATCCTCGGGCAGAGGAAAAATTCAAAAAGCGGGCGAAAAGTTCGCAAGGAGATTAACAATGAAATACGGAAAGGTAACTCTTGGACAGGTGGAAGCCGCCATCAATAAATTGGGTGGCCAGGAAGCATGGGACGCATGGCTTAGGGGCGAAAAAACCGTGACGGTCAAAGACACCATCCGGTTGCTCTTTGATAAACACGGACGCCGGATTCCCGAAGGCTTGCATACCAATGTCCGCAATCCTTACAAGGGCTTCCAATTGGATCAGCCTAAGATGAAGACAAAAACGGACTTTGTCAGTCGTCTGGGGCAACTGCATTGGTGTCTTGGTATCGTTACCGGAGTTACGGCCGAACAGTTAAAGACGGGAACTGAGCGTTTACTGGCGATTATCGGGGACAACCCCCAGATCGCTAACATTACCAACGGCGTCTATTTGCCGATTGTTCTGCCCAAACTCGTCAACGACGATCTCGGAGCCGAGTTGGAGATGTATCTGGCAGGCGCTGCCAACAGTTACGCCAAGACTTTTGGTGATCGGGAATTCCGGAATCGTCGTAAGGGTATATTGGAGAACGAAGCTAGCGTTGTTGACGGAAGCCGGCACGATCAGCTCATTGAGCGGATGAAGAAGGGGCCTGTTATCGGACTTCACTTCCCGAATCCTCTGCAGGGCTTTTCCATCAATGCCGCCAGAGAGCAGATGTCAACACTGCCGGAAGGATTTATCCTCTCCGGCATGGATACTCTCATCGCTATGACGATGTATCCCGACATCTTGGCTCGCGACTGGAATACTCCGGGCTTGGACTTAGCCGCTTTGCAATGGCAGTCTGCTGCCTATTCCTATTCGTTCGGCTTCAAGGCCGACGACAACGGGATCATCTTCGACTGCACCAGCGTAGCTCCTGACTATGTCTGCTATTCTGGCGGTCTCTTGTTCTTTGGGTAATGCCGGGCCTTGGCACTTTACCTCTTGGTTCTCGGTTAAATTTTCAAACATACGAGGTGTAACAAATGTTGCGCCTCTTTTTTTCAAAAAATATGTCTCTCCGTTAAGAAAACGCGACGCAATTACTTTCGGGTTGACAAAAGGGGATAAAATGTTAAAATGAGGGCGTTCCAACAGGGTGAACGACCGCTCCTTCGTTGGAGAGGAAAGTCCGAACACCCCCATTATTGGAAAAAAGTAGCGGCTGTTAAGGCCGTCGTCCCTTCGGGGATAGAGGTGCGAACAGAGACGCTGAGATCTGAAAAGATTTCAGCACCCATTTCTTGGGTGAGTCCTGGCAGCAATGCCGGGAGTGAAACGGCCAAATCCTTGCCGGGTGCAAGAACAAACGTTTTGGCAGATTACAGACAAGGTACGTGCTTGGACGAATCTGTTAGAACGAACAAGTAGTTCGCAAAGATAGATGGTCGTACTCCGTCTTTGACGGAAAACAGAATTCGGCTTACCCCTGTTGGAACACCAAAGGCCTCGGGCAATGTCCGGGGTTTTTAGTTTGTTTGTTGAAATAGAGGGTTAAAAGTATTAGAATTAGAGAATAAATGATTCAGAAAATTCTAAATTCCAAGACTAGGACTTTCACCTTTGCCGCTTTCTTGCTGGCAGTTTCCACTTTTATAAGCAGGCTTTTGGGCTTGCTGAGAGACCGCCTTTTGGCAGGGAGGTTCGGAGCAGGGGAGGAACTTGATATTTATTTTGCAGCCTTCAGAATCCCGGACTTTGTGTACGGGATATTAGTAATGGGCGGGATAACAGCCGCCTTTCTGCCCGTTTTTTCCCGCTACATGAGAAAGGAGAAAGAGGGAGAGTGGTCAGAAGACGCTTTGAAGTTTGCCAATAACGTATTGAATTGTTTTTTGCTTCTCTTGGTAGTGATTTGTGTTGTTTTGGCTATTTTTACCCCTTGGCTGATAAGGATGATTATTCCCGGGTTTTCAGAAGAGAACAGGCAACTTACAGTGGCTTTAACAAGGATAATGTTTTTAAGCCCCATTTTATTCGGTCTTTCCAATATTTTCTCCGGCATTCTCCATTACTTTAACAAATTCCTCGTTTATTCTTTGGCCCCGATTCTTTACAATCTAGGCATAATAATAGGAATTCTGTTCTTTTTTCCTTTGTTTGGTATTTACGGGTTAGCATATGGTGTTATCTTGGGCGCCGGGCTTCATTTATTTGTCCAGATCCCGGCTGCTGTAAGTTCTGGGTATAAGTACAAAAGGTTGTTTAATTTTAATTATCCCGGGCTAAAAAGAGTTTTTAGGTTAATGATCCCTCGCTCTATAGGCACTGCTGCCTACCACATTAACCTTATTGTAATAACAGCCATTGCCTCGACTTTAGCCGCAGGAAGCATTGCCATATTTAACCTTTCCAATAATCTTCATTATTTTCCCATAGGGATAATAGGGATATCCTTTGCTCTTTCTGTTTTTCCTTCTTTGTCCCGGGCCTGGGCCGAAGAAAGAAAAGAGGACTTTTTGAAGCAGTTTTCCTCTTCTTTGAGACAGATCCTCTTTTTCATAATCCCCATTGCCGTTTTAATCTTTATTCTCAGGGCCCAGTTGGTAAGGATGGTTCTGGGAACGGGGGAGTTTGGGTGGCTGGAAACAAGACTGACAGCAGCCAGTCTGGGGGTGTTTTGCCTGGGCATTCTGGGGAACAGCTTAGTTCCTCTTTTCTCCCGCTCCTTCTTTGCTTTGCACGACACTAAAACCCCTGTGACTATAGGGCTTTTAGCCATGGGCCTGAATGTTATATTCTCTTTTAGTTTTGTATATTTGGTTAATTCTTGGGACGCTTTAAATAATATATTGGCTTCTTTGCTGAGATTGCAGGGAATAGAGGATATTTCCATAATTTCCCTCCCTTTGGCTCTTTCTCTGGCGGTGTTGATTCAAGCCGTGTTATTGCTGTTATTCCTTTACCGGAAGATAGGCGAGATAAAAGGAAGGGAGATATGGTTTTCTTTAAGAAAGGTTTTAATTTCCAGTGCCGCCCTGGCAATCATCGCCTATTCAGTAAGGCAGGCTGTTTCCTTTTTTGTAGACATGCGCACCTTTTTGGGGGTGTCTTTGCAGATTGTTTTGGCGGGGACTGCCGGAGTTGCTGTTTTCTTAATCCTTTCTTTTCTTTTGAAGTCTTCTGAAATATCAATACTTAAAGATGCCTTAATAAAACAATTTAGAAAATGAATTACAGAAACTTCGTTATTATAAGCCATATAGACCACGGTAAGTCCACTCTGGCTGACCGCTTTTTAGAGATAACCAAATCTGTGGACTCAAAAAAAATGAAGCCTCAATACTTGGATATGATGGACTTGGAGAGAGAAAGGGGAATTACTATTAAACTTCAGCCGGCGAGAATGAAGTTTAACTACAAGGGCGAAGAGTATACGCTGA
>CAYXTC010000008.1:0-20917 GCA_964468405.1 uncultured Candidatus Saccharibacteria bacterium
TCTATGATATTCTTATTACAAAACAAGTCAAGCGTCTTTTCCACAATACTTTCTTCAAAAACAAGGTAAAATAATACAATGGCTTCCGACCTAAAAAGACAAGCAAAAAAAGCCCTCGGAAAATCCGGACCCTCTAAAAAATTAGGGCAATATTTTCTAATAGATAAAAAAGCCGTATCCAAAATAATAACTGTTGCAGACATTTCTTTGAAAGACACTATTTTGGAAATAGGGCCGGGAGCCGGAGCCCTGACTCGCTCTCTTTGCGAAAAAGCCAAAAGAGTAGTCGCTGTGGAAAAAGATCCTAAAATGGTAACTTTTCTCCAAGAGGACCTAGGGGATCTCAAGAATTTCCAGGTTTATCACGGCGACATCCTTTCTTTCAATTTACAGGGTCTTAAGAACTACAAAGTAGTAGGCAATCTGCCTTTTTATCTTACTAACCCTACAATAAGGAAGTTTTTAGAAAGCAAAAACAGGCCGCAAGATATGACTTTTCTTGTCCAGAAAGAACTAGCCCGGAGAATATGCGCTTCGCCCCCTAAAATGAATCTCTTGGCAGTCTCTATCCAGTTCTATTCCTCGCCTAAAATAATATCCTATATAAAGAAATCCTCTTTTCTGCCCCAGCCCAAAATAGACACCGCTATATTAAGAATAAAGCCGGATAAACAAAGGAGGAGCCTAGAATTTAATGACAAGTTTTTCCGCGTGGTAAAGGCCGGCTTTTCCCAGCCAAGAAAACAACTTGCTAATAATCTAGCAAAAGAGTTACAATTAAACAAAGAGGACATAAAAGAAATTATAAAAAAGGTAGAAACAAAAAACAACATCAGGGCTGAAGCCCTAAATATCAAAAAGTGGGAAGAAGCGGCCAATCTCCTTTTCTCCTCTTAACCTTTGTTTCTTAAAATGTTATTATATACTAATTTATCCAGGGGCTATTTTTATGAAAAAAAAGATGCTTAATCTATTCTCTTTTATCGGCCGAAGGAAAAAAGTTTTTTGTTTGATTTTTATTGTCTCTTTACTTACCATCCTTGCGCCCCAAGTCGCAGATGCGGGGCTAGATGATATTTGGAATACTCTGAAGAGTCTCCCCATAAGCATCCCCTTGATGGGGATTGCTTATGTTTTTAAGGGTATGGCAATTTTGCAAGAAATGGTTGCAGGAATCTTTGGAGGATTTATGATGTACGTACTAGGGGGAGATTTTATCCATTTAAGTTATACAAACCCCGCTACCAACCCCATTATTGACGTTGGCCTTTCTGTGACCCAAGGCCTGGCGAACATTGTTATTATTTTAACTTTAGTTTATATCGCCCTCGCTACCATTTTGGGATTGGGAGGGTATGAAACGAAAAAGCTCATTATCAGATTCGTACTTATTGCTCTTTTGGTCAATTTCACTCCAGTTATCTGCGGTCTTGTGGTAGATCCCGCCAATATTATTTTAGGGTTTTTCTTAAGCGATGCCGCCCTTGACGAGCCTGGAGGCCATTCTACTTATTTTGGTTGGGTCGGGAATGCTGGAAAAGTAGAAGATTCTTGGCGGTCAGGCCAGGCAAAGGAAAAAAGGCGAAAATGGAAAAACCCCCTTTTTCAACTCGCCATAAGGGGAGAGATATGGGCTATTTGTAATATAATCGTAGGATATGTTTTCTTAATAATATACTATGTAATAGCCACGTTGCTGTATATAATCTATACCCTCTTATTTTTAGTAAGATACGTTATTATATGGATTTTAGTAATTCTTTCGCCTCTTGCTTTTGTTTGCTTGATATTGCCGAAAGGAAGCAGAACAAGAGCTTATTGGAACTATTGGTGGAACCACTTTTTCCAATGGGTGACAGTCGGGGTCTGGGCTGGGTTTTTTCTCTATTTAGGAAAGAGATTCTCTTGGATATCCAGCGAACCCGAACACATTCTTCAGCCCGGCGCTGCCCCACAAGACTGGGGAGTAGTTATGACTTTCTTGCCCGCCTTCTTCGCCCTTATTTTCATTATAATAGGGTTTTTCTTCACCCTAATCTTGTCTGCAACCGGAGCCTCCGCGATAACCCGAGGGATAACAGGGACCTATAAAAAACTGGGAGGGAAAATGGGAAGGGGGGCTAAAAGAAGAGTTATCCACAATAGAGCTACTAGAAAAGCAGCAGGAAGAATAGTGAGCGGGGTCCAGAAGGTTCCTTTCTTAAGACACGCCATACCAGAAGGGTTAAGAAAAGTGGCCGAAACAAAACCAAGCCTTAAAGAAGAACAAAAGCAAATAGATTATATGTCTTCCACAAATATTGCCAAGGCTGCTTCCCCTGGAAAGTTTAAAACAGGAAGGCCCCTTACCAAAGAAAGGGCCACGGCTGGGTTGCTTACCGTTTTAAGCCGGGGAGACGCTGATGATTGGTTAAAAGTCGCTAAAGAAAGATATGGTGCCGAAGACACCAATGAATTATTCGGGAATAAAAAATTCCGCAAGGAAACCGCCTCTTTAATGAAGACTGCCCAAAGCGGAGGCGAACTTAATGCTATTGCCAGGGGCGACCCCCGTTTTGCTGAAATTGCGTTCGCTCACGGTATCGGAGGCTATAAAAAAGATTCCAAGAAAGGAATAAACACAAAAGAAGACGCAATCAAAAAAGCGGTCAACGAGGCTAGGGTACAACATATCAAAAATTGGGATCCTGGCACTCTAAAAGACCCAGCAGTGGCAGAGGCGGCTATGCAAAAATTTGACAAGAACAGATGGCTTAAAATAAACGATGAGGTTAAGGGAGGACAAGACGCAGCCCTTGAGGGAATAGACCGGGCCTATACTAATTTCTTAACAGGGCACCAGAAAGATCTTTCTGGTAAAAGCCCTGAAGAGAAGAAAAATGAATATAAAGAATATCTCAAGAGAAAGAACGGGGAAGCCGAGCCGCGTTATTTCAAGGCCCTAGACGATAAAAGTAAAAGGATGGAGCAAACGGGTTGGCGGGAACCCGAGGAAAGAAGGGAAGGAGAAGCCCCCAGCACGCCCGGCGAAGCCGCGGGAATAATACTGACCTCCGGCGCTGAATTTGAAGCAAAGCACGGAAAAAAGAAACCAGCAGGAAGAAGTCCTAAGGGCCCGCCCTCGGGACGAAAACCTAGTGGGAACAACGCAAAGGGCAGAAAAGCCAGTAGAAGTAAACCTCCGAAAGGCAAAAAATAATAATTTAAAAGTTAAATAAAAAAAGGAAGTCATTTTTCTGACTTCCTTTTGGTTTTTTAACTAGACTTCTGTTCGCGTAACCCCTCGATAAACCCTCGAAGATTTCTTATTTCCTCGGGGCTTAAAGAAGATGGCTCTTTCCCGGGAAAAACTTGGCTTATCAGATCAGCCATTCCTGGGATAGGAAGAATTAACTTTGATCCTTCGCCCGGAGACTTCTCCAGCGCCTCTAGAAGACGGATCATTTTACCTAAATCGCCAAATTCTTGGATAGTTCCATAAACAGCATTCAAGCGCCTTCTTTCTGCCTCGGCTTCTACAGTAATTCTCTCCCTGTCTTGCTCTGCAAAATACTTTTTTAACGTTGCCTCACGGGCTCTATCCACTTCGGCGGTAGTCGGGTTAATACTCCGAACTTCTATCGCCCTTACATCTACTCCGAGATCGGAGCGAAATTCCTTAAGTAGATCGTCAACCTCCTCCTGTTTGTAAATCTTATCTGCTAAATCAGCCTCCCCCCCAATCCACGTCTTATATGCTTTTCTGCTGATGGCATTTCTCACTGCCGGCTCGATTCTATTTATTGTAGTCTCAAGCCAATTCTGAACGCGGAAAAGTGCCTTATAAGGATTCAAAATCCTTATTGTTAAGACTAATTCCACGTCGAGGGGCAGCATTTTTTTGTCTTCAGCCTTCCACACCTTTGCCCAATACACGTCTTTTTTAACAAGACAGTAGTCAAGGGTTTGTTTGGGGTGTGGCTGGACTGTGCCATCTTGCAGCACATTCGTCCAAGAAAAGTCGTAAAGGTAAATATCGTCAATGGGCCAAAAACCATAAAATCTTAAGCCTCCCAAAAAATGCTTCCGCAAATTAAGCCCTCCTTCTATCACGTCTCCTGCATTATGGTCTTGAGAAGAGAACATCGCTAATTTGTGCCCCTCCCACTGGAGAAGGGCCTTTTTGAAGGCATCGCCCCTAACCACAACCTTTGCTCTCCCTTCGGGCACAAAGGTAAAAAATAGGTTATTGGGCGCCCACCAGAAATACACCAGCAAAAAAGAAGTTGCCGGCAACGCAGCCAATAAAACAAAACTCTTAAGGGCGGCGTTTACGGGAAGGAAAAACCAGATTATGCAACCCAGGGCAACACCAACGGCAAGAGAAGTTACTAAAATTAATCCGCGATTCATTTTATTTTCCTTTCTTTTGTCAAGGTTCTGTCCAAGAAACCATTTCTTGGTGCCCTTATTATATTACATAAACATATTTTTGTCAAGAATAATGTGGGGGCCCGTCCTCCCATATTGTCTTTTTGTTAAGAAAAAACCGCCCCGAAGGGCGGCCTCCTTAGTTGGCTTTGATGGGCATTACTACATATATATAGGTATTGTCTCCTACGGGCTTTATTACTCCGGGCCCCGAATCTTCGTTAAACTCAAAAATTATTTCAGAACTTTTGATGTTAGCCAGCCCGTCTAATAAAAATTTGTGGTTAAAAGCAACATCTACCGCCTTCCCTTTTATGTCTGCTTTAATCTCAGAATTATATTCTCCTATCTCAGAGCTCTGGCTTATAACTTTAATTTTTTCTTTCTTGGGCCCTGTTTTGATTTTAATTTCATTGGTTTTCCCGCTGAATAAACTAGCCCCTTTTATTTGGTTAAGAAACTCTGTTTTTTCCAATACAACTTGTGTTTTGTAGTTATCTGGAACTATTTCCCGATAACTAGGGTATTCTCCTTCCACTAATCTGGAGACCACTTGAACCCTGGGATGATCAGTTTCTTCCATTTGAGACTCAAACATAACTTGGTTCGGAGAAAAGTAGATCTTTATTGTTTTATCCCCTTCTCCAAAAATATTAATTATCTCTTTAGCAGTCTTTTGGGGAATAATCAAATAATGTTCCTTTTTTAAGGGAGTTTTGTTTTTCTTTAAAGATATTTTCTTCTCTGCTAGGCGGAAACTATCTGTGGCGGCCATTACTAAAAGGTCTTTCTGGAAGTTTAAGAATACCCCTGAAATCTCCGGCCTGCTTGTAGAATAGGAAACAATGTCTGCCACCTGCGCCAAGCTTGCGCAAAAAGAAGAAGCGTCCAAAGACACCACCTCTCCCTCTTCTATTTTGGGGATAATGGGGAAATCATCTGCCGGAAGTCCTTTAATTTGAGTTTTCCTATCCCCGCAGCCCACTGACAGATTATTATCTTCGGCCTGTAAACTAATTTTTTTATCAGGAAGTAATCCCACAAAACTAGACAAAATACCAGAGGGGACTGTTATTTTTCCTTGTTTTTCGGCTTTAGCTAATCCCCACCACCGGATTCCTATCTCTAGGTCTGTGGCGGCTATGTTTAAAAAACTCTTCTCTGTGGAAAGTAAAACATTATTTAAAATAGGAAGAGTGAGAGATTTCGAGGCTATTCTTTCGACAACAGCTAAGCCTTTTTTGAGTTTTTCTTGTGGGATTAGTAGTTTCATAATTATAATTATTATTTATTATTACTATTATTAGTGATGGAGATAATTGTGGATAACTTTGGAAAATGAATTGAAATAATACTCTTTTCGTATCTTATTTCTTAGTGGATTTCTTTGTTAATATCCAGGGGAATTTTTGTTTTTTAAAAAAGTGTTTTATTTATCCAGTTTTTTTAACAATGTTTTCCCCCGCCTTTTCCACTTATAATTAACTACTATTAAAAACCCTTTCTTTTATTAAAGAGACCTCTTCTTCTAGCTTTTTGTTGTTCTCTAGGGCCTCTGCAATTTTTTTATAAGAATGGATAGCAGTAGTGTGGTCTTTGCCGCTAAACTTCCTTCCTATAAAAGGGAAAGAACTTTTTAATTCTTCTCTCAGTAGATACATTGCTATTTGCCTTGGCCCTACTATTTCTTTTTTTCTGGAGCTGGCCAATAGGTCTTTTTCTTTTAAATCATAAAACTCTGCCACTTGTTGGATGATCTTTTTAGGAGTAGCCACTCTTGTCGGGGAGGAAATAAGGCTCTTTAAGAGGGCTTTAGTAACTTCTAGGTCGGGCTTCTTGTCGTTTATTTTCTGGTAAATGATAAGCCGGTTCAGAGCGCCCTCCAACTCCCTTATATTTCTCTGTATTACAGAGGCGATGTATTCGTATATTTCTTTGGGGAAAGATTGGTTTTTTTCTTGGGCCTTAGCCCTTAAAATAGCCACTCTGGTCTCATAGTCTGGTGCGCTGATGTCTGCTATCATTCCGCCCTCAAAACGCGATCTCAGCCTTTCTGCTAGGGAATTAATGGACTTTGGGGGCCTGTCTGAGGAAATTATTATTTGCTTATTTCTTTCGTATAAAATATTAAAAATATGAAAGAACTCTTCTTGGGTTTTTTCTTTTCCTGCCAAAAACTGAACGTCATCTATTATTAGCACATCGAAATTTCTATATTTTGCCTTAAAGAGATCTGCTTTCTGATTTTTGATAGCCCCGATTACTTCGCTTGTGAATTTTTCCGAGGATACGTATTTTATTTTCTTCTTTGGGAAATGCTGGTTGATTTTATTTCCTGTGGCCTGGAGCAGGTGGGTTTTCCCCAGCCCTACTCCGCCGTAGAGGAATAAGGGGTTGTAGACAGAGCCCGGTTTTTCTGTTACAGCCAGGGCTGCAGCATGCGGGAGTTCGTTAAAGGGGCCCACTACAAAAGAGTCAAAGGTGTATTTAGGGTTTAGGCTTGTTTCTTTATTGACCTGGAAAGTTTGGAATTCTAACTGCGCCTCTTCTTGGTTTTCTATGGAAAAATTGTGTTTGGCTTCGGGGCGCTTTTCCGTTTTTTTCTTTTCTACTACCGCGTAATCCACCTCTTTTATGTTGCTGTCTAAATTATATAATATTTTAAATATTTTTTTATGATATTTATTGGCCAGCCACTCTTTTACAAAAGAATTAGGAGCAGTGACTATGGCCTTGCCCTTTTTGACGTCGTCTAGGGAAGTATTTTTGAACCAAGTAGAATAATTAGCAGAGGATATATCTAACTGGATTTGGGCCATAACTGCTTGCCAGAGCTCTTGAGTATTCATAAAAAAGGAAATTTTAGTTAGCTTTCTAATACTTTATTTAATACCTCTTTGATTAGCGTGTCAAACAAAAAGGAAATAAGAGGGAGAAGGGCTTACCTGTTGAAAAGGTGGGGAAAAGGTGTTAAAGACATGTTATTCTCTTTTAAACAATTGACCCTAGCCTGATTAAAGATTATACTGGAAACATTAATAAATTTTAGAGAATTATGTCTATTACCTATCAACCCAAAAAGAGAAAAAGAAAAAAGACCCATGGATTTTTTGCCCGTCAAAAAAAGAAGGGCGGGAAAAAGATTTTAAAAAGAAGAAGAGCCAAAAAAAGGAAAGAAATTTCTCGTTAGTTAGATATGCTTTATGCCCAAAACCGGCTTAGAAAAGAAAAAGACTTTGAAAGAGTTTTTAAAAAAGGAGAAAAGGCCAAAGGAGACTCTCTTTTTTTAAGATTTGCGGAGAATAATCTTTCCCAAAGCAGATTCGGGATTGTGGTAAGTAAAAAGGTTTCTCTGAAGGCGACAGAAAGGAACAGAATCAAAAGAAAAATAGGGGAAGCGATAAGAGAGATTCTTCCTTCTGTTAAAAAAGGATGGGATGTGGTGGTTTTGGTAGCCCCTTCTTTTTTATCCCGGGGAGAAGATCTGTGCGAGGCGGCGGTAAAAGATATTTTTAAAAAAGCAAAATTGTTAAGAGAATGAAAAAGGCAATTACCCTGACACCCGGCCTAAGAAGCCCCTCGGTTTCTTACCTCGCTCCCGCTCCTATTTTCCAACACAGGACAATTGCTATAATTAAGAAATAATCATGGAAAAGATATTTTTAAAAACAATCAGAGTTTATCAAAATATTATGTCCCCTCTTTTAGGGAATAGGTGCAGGTTTTACCCGAGTTGCTCTCAGTACACATATTTGTCGATAACAAAGTATGGGGCCTGGAAAGGGAGCCTAAGAGGGCTTAAAAGAATTTTAAAGTGCCACCCCTGGAACGAGGGCGGTATTGATTTGCCTTAATTATGGAGTTTTTAATTAATCTTTTCAGAGTCGCCCTATACCAACCACTGCTGAATATTGTAGTGCTTCTTTATCTTTATCTGCCGGGGCATGACTTCGGAATAGCCGTTATAGTATTAACCTTAGCAATAAGGTTTTTATTCTACCCTTTGAGTAAAAAAGCCATTGAGTCCCAGAAGGCTCTTTCTAGTATCCAGCCTAAAATGAAAGAGATTCAGGAGAAATATAAAGACAACAAAGAAGAGCAAAGCAAGAAACTGATGGAACTGTATAAAAAAGAAAAGATAAATCCTTTCTCCGGCTGCCTGCCCATCCTGGCCCAACTCCCTATTTTAATCGCTCTTTATCGCGTTTTTTGGACCGGGCTGGAAGAGGGACAAACAGATCTTTTGTACGGTTTTGTTAACTTTACCGGCACCATAGACCCCAGCTTTTTGGGGCTGATTGACTTATCAGAACCCAAGGTTGTAATTGCCGTTTTGGCGGGGATATTCCAATTTTTCCAAACCCGGATGATGAAAACTAAAATGCCCCAGCAGTCTTCCAAAAAAGAAAGCGGGTTCGGGGAGATATTTCAAAAACAAGCCCAGTTTATTTTCCCTATATTTGCCTTTATAATCCTGCTTCGCCTGCCTTCTGCTATCGGTCTTTATTGGATAACCACCTCTTTATTCACAATAGGCCAACAATATTTTGTCTTTAAAAACAAAGAAAATGTTCGGGGATAAAACATTAAAAGAAATAAAAAAGATTACCCAGGAGTTTTTTCAAAAGGCGGGTTTTGGGGCGAAGGTTAGTGCTGAGAGAAAAGAAAATGAAAAAATTTCAGTAAAAATTACCACAGAAGATCCTAAAATATTAATCGGGCAGGGCGGGGAAACTTTAATGGAAATACAGCGCTTGATCAGAGCGATGGCAAGAAGAAAATTAGAAGACAACTTTTATTTTGATTTAGATATTAACGGGTATAAAGAGAAAAAAGAAGATTATTTAAAAGAAACCGCCCGCTCCTTAGCGAACGAAGCTGCCCTTGATCAAGAAGAAAAAATAATGCCTTCTATGTCTTCTTATGAGAGAAGAGTTGTCCATTTAGAACTGGCAGAAAGAAGCGATGTGACAACAGAAAGCAGAGGAGAAGAGAGAGAAAGAAGAGTGGTTATTAAGCCCTTGGGTTAGGGATTATCTGATAGCGACAACTACCATATGGGAGGCGCAGGGGTAGGGTCTATTATCCCAATGTGGTTCTCTTACTTCAATACAATTTGGGTTCCAGCGGCCCATTTTATCGTTATTCAGGTCGTTGTCTGTGTTAGTGAAAATATCTAATTCGGTTCCTTCGACAGTCCATCCCCCCCCTTCCTTAAACATAATAACTATTGCGTTGCCCTCTATCTTTAGAGAGCCGATTTCCGGCTTCAAAACATTAAAGTAGGCGGCTCCGTCAATATCGCTAATGTCATAGAGTTTTGAGGCAGCGGTTGGGTCATCTCTGTTTTGATAAACTCTTTCGTATAACTCTACATACCATCCCTGAGGAGGGGAGAAATTAAGAATAAAAGGTTTTGCAGAAGCGACATTAAAATTTGAAAGGAGCCATTCTGTAGGATTTTCTAAATCTTTAATCCCGCTGTGGGTTGCCCCATAAAGAACTGTGGCTTCTCCTCCGAAACCGCTTTCCTCGTAAAGAATAACGCCGTATTGAGCCTGCCCATACGAGGGGACGAGATAAACATTGCTAACTTGTCCTGCCATGGACGAAGCAATGGTTCCTTCTTCTGTCATGCTGACACAACGTTCTTGGATTTCTGCTTTCCATTGTTTGAGGTTTTCAAAATCTTTTTTCATTTGTTCTGGTGAGTGGTTTTCGGCTGCTAGCCTAAGATCCCAAAATTCTTTTATCGGGGCCCGCTCTTTGCATAGATAAACGCCAGACTCAATATCGGGGAGTCCCGCTACAGGCAACTCGCCTAAATTAATAAACTTTAGCCGGGGATTAATCAGATTAAGCCCTAAAACAGAAAAGAAAAGAATTGCAAGCCCCAATAGGGCCCTTTTTATTTTATCCTTGGCGTCTTTAATTTTGGTAGGGTCTCCCACTGACGTAAAATATTGAAAACCGGCGTAAACAATTACTCCGAAGGCGGCTAGCCCGCTTAGGCCTATCATAGCGTAGAAGATATAGGCTACATAGTCTTCGAAAGAGGTTCCTTCTTCCGGCTTTACTTTTCCACCCGAAGGGAATTCTATAGCAGGATAATCTACTTCTAAGGGCTGGGGAGAAATTTCTGTTTGCGCTACTGAAATAGAAGGAGCCCCCGCAAGGGAGATTATTATAGAAAAGAATAATAAGGAGACGAATTTTTTCATATATTGTTTATAATAGAGATAACTTCATTGCATTTTTTAGTAATTGGGGAAGGAAAAGAGGATATTTCCCCAGTCCTGTCTTTGATTTTGTTCATCGGGCAAGGATTACCCCCCGTGCATTTGTCCGGCTGACATCCCAAAACCTTGTCGTGACATCCATAATTCCTTCCAGTTTTGCAGGTGGGCGTACATTTTTCTTGGACTTGGGAAAAACATTCTTCTGGCAAAAAGGCTATTTCCGTAACAGGTTCTTCTGTTTGACTGATTATATCAGACAACTCTTTTAACCTCACCCCTAATTGCTGTTTATAGTTAATTTCTACCTTTAGGATGCCCCGGATTTCTTTTAGATTTTCAAGAGCGGCTTTGTTCGTCTCAGCTGGATTTTGGGAAACAAGATCTTCGTACTTTTCTATTTCTTTATTATACCACTCTACTTTCTCTTCTAAAAACTTAATATCTAAAGAAAGATCTTCTATTTCAGAAAGAACCCTGTTTCTGTAATAAAGGAGAAGGTCGCGCTCCTTAGTTATCTTTTTCTGAAGATTTTTAATCTCTTGTGGTTTTGGGCAGGGATGGAATCCGTCTCCTGGAGAGCAGACCCGAGCGACGCAAGAAGATCCCTTTGCTCCGTCGTCGCACATGCAAACGGGGAAAGTATTCTGGCAGTCGCACTGGTTAGTTAACGAGTTTATTTCCTCTGCCGTGTTTTTAACTGTTTCCGGCAAAGGCCTTATTTCTTCTATCAGCCTTCTAACTCTTCCCAAAATATCTCTACTGGGGCCTGGTTCGGGCGAAGGATGGGGAACCGGCTCGCTAGGAGGTGCCTCAGGAATATCTGCGATATTAATCTCTGTTAAATTTGGGTTGATGGTGTTAAGGATGATATAAGAGCCCAAAAGAATGAGAACACCGACAAGAGCGGAAAGGAGCCCTTGCCGGGCCGCTTTCATCTTTTCTGTGTTGCCGGCAGAAGAGAGATAGCGAAGACTTGTTACAACAAGAGCGCCGAAAGCAATTATTCCAGCGCTTGCGACCACGATTTTTAGAAAATATTTTATGTAATAAGGCAACGGAAGATCGGTTGTTTCTTTCTCTGAACTAATAAAAGGATAATCAACCTCCAGGGGCTTTGCGGCGTGGACGAGGATGGGGATAAAAAATATCAAGATCGCTATAAAAAGTATTTTCTTTGCGTTTGTCATAAACTACAGCAGAAAAAGTTAAGACCGTGAAAACAGTCTGCGATCTCTTCGATTCCCGTTTGCTCCGCCTTTCTCTCCAAGCAACTGTTTAGACATTTTTTATAGTTGTCTTTGTATTCTCGGGGGGTTTGTGATCCCGATGTGCCTCCTTCTAAATAGCATTCACCCAAACAATCCTTATACCAGTCCTCTCCATAGCAGCAGTTTTCAATAATTCTTTCGTGGGGCCCAGCATTTTTTAATGATTGCTCGCAAGAAAGAGTAGCGCGATAGGGCTGATCAGTGTCTTTTAAAAACTCATGTTCTTCAGTAACACATTTTTTCATAGGAGTCCTTACTTTAGTTGCCAAATCTTCGAGTATCTCCGGGACTACCTGGTTGATAATGGGAAACAATCCTATTTGTTCTCGCCTGGCAGAATCTTTAATCGCCTCAGGAGTGGTTTTCTTTTGGGCTTCTACTACATCTCTTATTCCCTCTTTGTCTTTTTTCTCTTCGCCAGCGGGCTCGTTGGGGACTCCCTCAATAATGTTGATGATTTGTTTAAGTTTTTCCTCAATCGCTCCATCCGGACAGGGCTGTCCCTGGCATCTTTTTATGCAAGTTGTTTCTGTTTCAGAGCAAATAGAAAAACAGCCACCGCGGCCGGGGATAGACGGCGAGGGTCCCTGGGAAGAGCATTGGCTTATTAAAATGTGCAGATCCTCCACTGCTTTTATAAGTTCTTCATTTAATTTAATAAGCTTTTCCATCCTTTCTACTAATTTATAACCAGTTCTTTTGGTTCTGGATATAATTTCCCCTACTGGTATTTCTGTAAGGCAGGGCGTGACAGCCTCTTCTAAATCCATATCTAAATCTTTTAACAGATCTTCTGTCGAGATCTCTTCTTCGAGACCTGGGAAAGCGGGCCCCGTTTCCCAGATATTACCGCTTACAAGGCAGTAAAAAGTTGCCCAGCTGTCATTTAATAAGGGGATTTTCTCCCAAAATTTTACAGACTCATATTTCCATTTGCTAGCCTCAAAAACGCTTCTTTCTGCGAGAAATTCTGATAAACTTTCACGCCCTGAATTACAAGACAGGATGTATTTTTCTGCCTGCTCTAGTTTGCCCAGCTCTTCTCTTAAGAGACGAATCTCTTTTGTGGCTTTTTCCTGCTCTTCAATAAGGCTGGTAGTAATATTTTCTTGGTTTCCCGAACTGTCGGTTTGGGTGACAGAAGTTCCTTGATAAATATTCTCGAGGTTTTTTTGCTGAAGATCTTTGATTTCTCCTCTTACTTTTTTGCAGGGGTCGCAAGTGCAGCCAGGTTTGCTTCTACAAGCATTGTCTATACATCCTGGGCCCGGATCGTAATCCTCGCAGCAGGGGCGTGATTGGTCGCAAGAGCATTTTTCGCTTGCTTTTTTTAACTGTTGGCTTTGCTCTTTTAGTTTTTCTGCTAAAGAGAGCGTATTTTCTCCCACGTTTCCTATCCGCTCCATCCTGGATTTTCTGTTCTCTGAAGGAGGGACTTTATTCTCTAAAATCTTGTCTTCAATAATTATACCAAAGGGGTACTCCGAACTTATCCCAGACTGGAATCTTGCAGGAGGGGGGCTTGATATAGAAATCTGGGGACTTTTTTGGGCAGGCTCTGTCTTTACTTCCGTACCCATCAAAAGAATCTGGGGGTTTATTACTTTTAAGGCCACAAAAGAACTGAATAAAATTAAAATTCCCAGCAAGCTACTTATAATCTGAGCCCGACTGGCCTTGGTTTTTTCTACTTCTCCGCCCGAAAGTAGGTAGCGAATACCACCGACAATTAAGCCACCAAATGCTATCAGGCCGGCAAGCCAAATAGCAAGGTGGAGGATGTATTTAGCAAAGTAGCCGAGGATCTCTTCTTGCTCGGCTGTCTTTAAAAATTCTTGTGGCGGAGGAACGTCTCTCCCCGGTAGATGAGGGTAATTTATTTCTAACGCAAAACTAGTTGAGGTGTTCAGAAAAAGAAGAGCAAAGAGAAGTATTATAAAGATTTTTATTAAATTTCCTTTCATCTTATACCGGTTGTTTTGTGAGTTCTCTGTATACCGCTATTGTCCAACAGGGCGCTATGTCGCCGAAAAAAGGAATAAGTTCTCGGAAAAAGACCCATCCTATACGTTTTAAGGCAGTCTTGTTTATTTTTTTTGCCATTTTCTTCCCTGCCTTTTTTGTTCTCTTGGGCACGGTCACGCTTCCTGAACGAAAGTACATCCAAGCGCCGATAGTAAGGAGGCCGGCGATATCTAGAAGAAAAGAGAGAGGGATTCCTATACCGACTAAACTTAAAAAGAAAAAAACAAAACCTATAACATCTAAAATTATGGCTATGGGGAACATAATGGCGCCCTCGGGACTTAAAACGCCCGCCGCCATTCCCGGGCCCTCTGTAGCAGGAGAATTGCTTCTGTCTATTTTCGGTGTTTCTTTCTTTTTTCTAAAGCGAGGCACTTTTTTTTTCTTGGGGGCCGGTATACCTGAGGAGTTAGTTTTTGGAAGAGTGGCCATACTCTATTATTTTCCCCCTAACGCTTGCTTGGCTCTTTTGATTTTTTCTACTTCTTCCGGCGCAGTAGTAATTATTTGATCTTCTGCGTAAGAAGCGAGCACCTTGATAAGAATATGCTTTCTTCCGGCGAAGAAGATCCCTTCTCCTACCGGAGACTCCAAAAGAATCATTTTTTCTTCGCTTGTGAGGTTAAATGTTTTCTGTACCACATCAATTGTGGCTGTGCTCTGTTTCATAAGCATAGTAAGGGAGGAGTTGGTTACAATGGGTTGGCCGTACTCTGATTTCATAAAATCATTAACATCTTGGGTAATAGTAGTAACTCCCAGCCAGTATTTTCTTGCCCTCTTTACAGTTCCAAAGAGGAAAGAGGCCCCGTCTTCGTTGTTCATTATCCACCAGGCTTCGTCAACAACTAAAATTCTTTTTTTCATTTTAGAGGCTACTGACTTCCAGATGTACTTAAGGATCATAAACAAGGCAATGGGCTTTAACTCATCTTCCATGTCTCTTACTCCGAAAATTACTAGTCTGTTTTCCATGTCTACGTTAGAGGGCTGGTTGAAAAAATTGGCATAGGTTCCACGAGTGAACTTCTGAATTCTTTTGGCCAGAGATTCAGCTCCCTCCATTGTTAAAAGGATCTCTTCAAGGTCGCTCATCGTAGGGAAGGGTAAGCCGTTTTCTCTCCCCCAGAGAGAAGGATCGCTTTCTGCTGTGATATCTTTGGCCTGATAGGTGGCAGTAAGAGCCTGGTCAATAATTGCGTCTTCTTCCGGGGTGAGCCCTTTCAGCATTATTCTGATTAATCCTACTAAATTGACAATATTTGTCCTTAGGACATCTTCTGTGCTTTCGTCTTCTCTGGGCTGGGGCAGATCAAAAGGATTAACATGGTGTTCGGAAGAAAGGGAGATGTTGAAATAGGAGCCGCCTACAGCGTCAGATAAAAACTTGTATTCGTTCTCGGGGTCTACAATAATAGCGTCCACTCCCATCATCATATATCTTAAGACCTCTAGTTTCACAGCATAACTTTTGCCTGCTCCGGAGACTGCGAAAATGCAGGAATTGGCATTGGGCAGAGTAAAACGGTCGAATAGGACCAGAGAATTATTATGCCGGTTTATTCCGTAAAGGATGCCTTCATTAGAACTTAAATCAAAAGAATCAAAAGGAAAGGCGCTGGAAAGCGGGGCGGTGTTCATCAGAGTAGTTACCATTAAAAGATCCAGGTTGTAGGGGGCGGCGCAAGTGAAGGCTTCTTTCTGGCGGTAAAGGGCGGGCTTGATATAGATGAGGCGCGACTCCAGAACACCCCTTAATTGAGTCTCAATGTCTTCTAATTCTTTTTCATTGTCTCCGTAAACTGTAATATACAAACTGAAATGAAACATCTTCTCCTGGGCTGTCTGCAGTTTGTCTCTTAAATCCTCAAGGTTTTGATAAGCAAATTCCAAAGAGGGGTCTCTGACCAATCCCTTGTCTTCTCTTTCTGAAATCTCAGCCTGTACTTCTGTTACCCTTTTTCTCAGTTTTTTTAATATTCCCTGAGTGGGTACGGGATGGAAATGAAAACTAATGTCTAAGGGAGTTTCTATGTTGATAATAGGAGAAAGCCAGCCCGTAGTTAAGTAGCGGGGATAAGAAAAGACAAAATAGGTTTTAGCCATTGTCTCCCCTATATTCAAATATTTTGGCTTTATCTCTATGGAAGAGGGAGAAATTATGTCAACAATATTCATGGGCTCCCCGGAGAATATTTCTCCTGAGATTTCCTCCTTTTTTTTGAACAGTTTGTCTATTAAAGGAATTTTCATATGGTTTTATTGAATTAATTCAGGTGGCAGTTCCGGATAGTATCCTTCTTCTGCCTCTTTGGTATGATGAAGAGCCCAGAATAACTCGGCAATCTCCGCATTATCTAAGGGAGCTGCCTGAAGTCCGCACCTCTTAAGGCCCAGAATAATGAATTCTGTCCTCTGGAGAAGCTGGCTTTTGGCTCTCTGAAAAACCTCCTTGGTTAATTGGAAGTTTTTTAATCCCCTGCCTCCTTTTATTTCCAAGGGGGCAAAGGGCACTACAACATAAAAATTCTTCTGCATTACATTTCCTGCTCCGATAATTTCATTGATAAAAGACTTATATTCTTCTATTTGTATTCTTAGCAACTCGTTTTTTTCTTTTGCCCGGATTTTATTCAGTTTTTCCAAATATCCCGTTATATTCAATCTTCTAGACTGAACAATTATCTGGCATGAGAAATCAAGAGAATTGAGAAAGTCTTGGAACTGATAGAGTATTGATTCTTGCTCTTCTTCTGACTTAAGGGCAAAGTTTAAAGAAGAAACCATGAGAACTTTTCTCAAGCCCTTGTTTTTTAAAATTACAACTCCGTCTTTTATTTTATTAAATTGAAGAAAGTCTTGGGTTGTATTCTCTGCCATAATTTTTATGTTTTTATTTTATCCGCCATTTTTTTAAGGCGGCTTTTTTTGGTGATCTTTAATTCTGATCCCTCTTTCTTTTCAGGTTGCCTCGCTTTTTTGGGCTTTATTTTCAAAACCGGGGGAGCGGTTTTTTTCTTCCAAAAATACATTTTCGGACGGAAGACAAAAACAATAAAGTTCTTGATTATTAAATAAAGGGGAGTTTTGTTTATTTTCACAAACATTAACGCGGCAGACCCTCCCACAAAGAACAATGTGCCTAAAACGAATACAAAAAGCGGTAAAAGGAAATAAAAAGCGATACAAAGGGCTGCGGCAGACCCCAAAACAATTAATTGCTTAAAAGTTAAAGGGCCTACTATTTTCGCCTCTCTCTCAATAAATTGGGGAACTGTGAATTGTTGCATAAACTATTCTACAGATTCTCTGTATTCGTCCTTTCTTTTTTTCTCTTTCTCTTTCTTCTTGGGTTTAATTTCTTTCGGGGTTTCAATCTTCGTGTCCAACAGGCCTTCCAGGGTTTTTTTAACAGGAGCAAAAACGGATTTGGTTATTTCTATTCTTATTCTCCTGGCTGTTATTTTTTTAAGGCCCATCTCTTCTATTAGATTTTTTTCCATTTCCTCCGGCCCTATTATCCCCAGTAACACATATCCCACCCGTTCTGAAACCTTATTAACATCTTCATTTTTATCTATTCCCGTGTTTTTGCAGGCTTTTCGGATACTGACGGCGCTTTCTTTGGAGAAAAGAGCCTCTTTCAAATCTTCGGGTAGGTTTTCGTAAAGTTGCTGAAGATTTTTTTGGGAATATTTTGCCATATTATCTTGCTCTATTATATCACACAAAATTAGTCTACCAAAGGAAGACTGTAATTTAAGAATTGGCGCCAAATGGGGCCTGCGATTACAAGGCCGGGCTGTTTTGCCATAGAAGTATTATCATTGTTTCCTGCCCAGACGCCTACTGCAATAGAGGGGGTGTACCCTATAATCCAGGCGTCTTTGTAGTCGTTGGTGGTTCCTGTTTTGGCTGCCACCCTGTAATCTTCAAAATTCATTAAGGAATTGGAGCCGAACATGGGGGCTCTTGCCTGGTTGTCAGAAAGAATATCTGTAATGAGTCGGCAGACTTCCCTAGAGAGCACTCTTTTGGATCCGGGGGTACTTCTTTCTATAATCTCGCCTCGGTTACTCTCGATTTTAAGGACAGAAACGGGTTCGTGTTTTTCTCCTTTGTCTGCGAAAACGCTGTATGAGGCGACCATATCCAAAAGCCTTACTTCCCCGCCTCCGAGCACAATAGAGAGGCCGTAAAAAGAGGGATCTCTGGTTAGGGTAGTAATGCCCATTTCCTTGGCTGTTTTAATAGAATCCTCTTGTCCTGCTAAATAGGCAAGTACTTTTACTGAGGGGACGTTTAGGGATTGGGCGAGAGCCTGTCTCAGGGTTACCTCTCCCCTGAATCGGCCGTCGTAGTTTTGAGGGATATAGGGCTTTCCTCCGTAGATACCAAAATTTGTCTCTTCGTCTACCACAGTGGTTTTGTCGTCATACCCCTTTTCAAAAGCGGTAGCGTAAACAAAAGGCTTAAAAGAAGACCCCGGCTGCCTTCCAGAACTGTAGGTGGCTACGTTGACCTTGGGGTCGAACTTGCAGTTAACCCCTGACTTGCATCCTTCGGGGTAGGGATCTGAGAACCAATCAGCAGATCCCACCATTGCCAAAACCTCTCCATTATTAGGATCCATCGCCACTAGTCCTGCGTTGTGAGCCCTGTAGGTGTAATTAACTTCCACTCCTTTTTCAATTGTTTCCTCTGCTTTTTTCTGGAGATCCCAGTCTAAGGAAGTGTAGACCTTAAGCCCCTCTCTTTCCAAAAACTCTTTTCCGTATTTTTTCAAAAGGTAATCTTTGACATAAAAAACAAAATGAGGGGCCTTAATAGAAATATCAGGATCTTTGAATTCGATTTCCTTTTCTTTTGCTACCTCCGCCTCTTTCTTAGTAATAAAGTTTTCTTCTGCCATTCTGTCTAAAACATAATCCTTTCTCCTTAAAAGCTCTGGCACATGAAGGCCGTAGGGGGAAAGATAGCTGGGAGCCTGGATTAAGGCAGCTAATATGGCTGCTTCCTCCAGAGAAACTTCTTTGGCGGGCTTGGCAAAGTAGTTTTGGGAAGCGGCTTCTACACCGTAAGTGTTGGGTCCAAAGGGTATTTGGTTTAGATACCATTCCAGAATTTCCTCTTTATTATGCCTTCTTTCCAATTCTAAAGTTAAAATTACTTCTCTGACTTTTCTCTTTATTGTTTTCTCTCTTGTCAGAAAAGTGGAACGTATCAGTTGCTGGCTTAGGGTAGACCCGCCGTAAAGGGGTCTTCCGATCCGGACATTAAGCCTTATAGCCCTAAAAATGCCTCCTATGTCTATTCCGTGATGATCGTAGAAATTAGAATCTTCTGCTGCGATAGCCGCCTTTTTAATATGGTCTGAGATTCTGTCAGAAGAAACTATTTCTCTTTTTTCGTCTCCGTATAATTCGTAAAGCAGGACCTCCCCTGTTCTGTCGTAAATTTTAGTAGTCTGGGCAACTATCCTTTCTGTAAACTGCTCGGGTCTGGGAAGGTCTTTGGCATAGTATACAAAAACGAGAAGGCCAAAAACAAAACAGCCCAGAACAAAAAGCCCGAGCGCCTTTAAAAACCAAAAGAAAACCTTCTTTTTCTTGCTTGTTTTATAAATTTTCCTTTTTAAAACTCTTTTGACCATAGGGTTTTTTTATTCTATACTAAATCAATATGAAAATAAACAGGGAGAGAACCGAAGAATTTCTAAAAAGAGGGGTGGCAGATATTGTTAAGAAAGACAGTCTGGGGGAGAAGCTGAAGTCGGGAAAGAAATTAAGAGTAAAACACGGAGTAGATCCCACCACCACCGATCTTCACATAGGCCATGCTGTGGTCTATTTAAAAATGAAGGAACTCCAGGAAATGGGGCATCAGATTATTTTTCTGATAGGCGACTTTACAGGAAGGTTTGGAGATCCCAGCCAAAAACTCACCTCCAGGCAATTAAGGCCCAAAAAAGAAGTAAGGTCTTTGGCTAAAAACTATCTTAGGCAGGTAGGGAAGATTATAGATTTAAAGAAAACTGAGATAAGATACAACAGCGAATGGTACGACAAGATGTCCTCAGAGGATTTGTTAAAGTTGATGAGCAGATTTACAGTTCACAGAATGCTGGAAAGGGATATGTTTCAAAAAAGAATAGAACAGGGAAAAGAGATCCGCCTTCAAGAGCCCGTTTATCCTGTTTTGCAGGGGTATGATTCTGTGGTTTTAGAAGCAGATATCGCTATCTGCGGCAACGATCAATTGTTTAATGAAATAAAAGGGAGAGAGCTGCAGAAAGAATTTAACCAATCCCCTCAGGACGTAGTGGCTACCAGGCTACTGGTCGGCTTGGACGGCAAAGAGAAGATGAGCCAGAGTTTAGGTAACGACATCGGCATAGAAGAGCCCCCGAAAGAACAGTACGGCAAAGTTATGTCTATCCCAGACAGCCTTATTCAAGAGTATTTTGAATTGGCAACCAGAACTTCCTTGCAAGACATTAAAAAAGAAACCCCTAGGGAGTTAAAAGCAAAATTGGCCCGCGTTATTGTTGGAACATACCATGGAGAAGAAGAAGCCAAAAAAGCGGAACAGGAATTTAACAGAATTTTTAGAGAAAAAAAGGCTCCGGAGGAGATGCCGGAGGTAAAAGTTACTGAGAAAAAAATCCCTATTCTAGATCTCTTGGTTAAGGCAAAGATGGTTTCTTCTAAATCTGAAGCCAAGAGACTAATTCAACAAAAAGGAGTGAAAATAGACAAAGAGGTCCAGCAAGAGTGGGATAAAGAAATAGCAGTTAAAAAGGGAATGGTAATCCAGGTTGGCAAAAGAAGGTTTGCCAGAATAAGATAGGAGTTTAGATTTCTAAATTTTTTAAGGGGCTTTAGTTTTTTAGCTGATGCCTCTCTTTTTATATCTGAAACTTTTTATTCCGAATATAAGAGAAGCCAGTTTTCTGGCTCCGGGCCTTAGTTCAGA
>CAYXTC010000009.1:0-20076 GCA_964468405.1 uncultured Candidatus Saccharibacteria bacterium
AAGAGTTTTCTATAGAAAGAGTTCATAAGCCAGCAGCCATATTTAATATAGATAAATTGGATTATCTCAACGGTTTCTATATCCGCCAAAAACCCATTGAAGAACTCACCCAGCTCTGTATCCCTTATCTGAGAAAGGCGGGACTGATAGCCTCTGCGAAAGAAGGAGAAGAAAAGGACATGGAAGAGTTTTTTGCCAAACACTACTTAATTAAAAGCACAGATAAAAAAGTGAGGGTAGAATACGTCCAGAAAGCGGTTTCCCTTTATCAGGAGAGACTAAAGAAACTCTCCGAAGTCGTAGCCCTAATTGACTTCTTTTTCTTGAAGCAATTAGAGTATGACAAAAATTTACTTAAGTGGAAAGAGATGGAAGATGAACAGATAATCTCTTCTCTTGACAAAACAAAAGAAGCATTGTCCGATATAGAAAAATGGGACCAAGAAAACATAAAAGAAAAACTAATTCCTTTAGCAGATGAAGTGGCTTCAGAACAGAAACATCCTAACAATAAAGGATATCTCCTTTGGCCCCTAAGAGTTGCCCTCACGGGGAAAAAGTCTTCCGCAGATCCCTTTGAGATAGCAGAGACCCTGGGAAAAGAGACATCTATAAGTAGGGTAGAGGAGGCGATTAAAAAAGTTAAATCATGAGAATTGTAATCATGTCAACGGTTTTGGGATTGTGCCTACTGGCTCCTCTTTATGCTTTCTCAGATCAAGGAAGCGGAATAAGCGCGCCCAACAACTTCGAGGAGATAAAAGCGCTAGGGAAATCAATGCTAAGATCATTTCCAAACGCTTTTAAAAGGGCAGGCCAGGAGGGATGGGCTGTTATGAGATGGGTCTGGGGTCACATAAAGGCCTTTCTGATAAAACATGTAGAGCCTGTTGTCTTTAAGGCTATTGACTGGCTGAAGGGGCTTGTCGGAAAAGAGGTAGATCAAAGAAAACCCGAAGTAAAAAAAGAGTTTCAGAGAGAAACAGAGCAGATTAAAGAGAAAGTCCCCACAGGAAGGGGGCTTTGGGAAAGATTTAAATCCCTTTTCTTTTAAGTAGATATTTTTTCCACTTGACACCCCCTGGGAAGGGGTATTATTATAATAGATAGGATGTCGCATAATAAAGGTAAAGCGGTATTTTAAAGGGGCTTATCTTAAAACATGAATAAATCAGACAAACCCATAATTGAACATATAAATGATTTTTTGGACTTCTGTGAGGTTGAGAAGGGACTTTCCGAGAAAACGCAAGAGAATTATCAGAGATATTTAAAACGATTTACAGACTGGTTGCGTACTGCGAACAAAGAAAATATAAGACCCCATGAGTTGACCTCCCAAGATGTTTGGAACTATCGTCTCTTTTTATCCCGTCATAAAGATAGGTCTGGCAGATCTTTAAAGAAAAGCAGCCAAACCTATTATTTAATAGCCCTGAGGGCCCTTCTGGGCTATTTTTCGGCAAGAGATATAGTAGCACTCCCCTCAGATAAAATATCGCTTCCCAGGGGCTCTAGGACAGAAAAAACAGTAAAATTCCTTAAATTGGAGCAGATCAGAAAACTTTTAGAGGCTCCTGACACCAGAAAAAAACAGGGCCTTCGTGACAGGGCTATTTTAGAAACTCTTTTCTCAACCGGACTAAGAATAGCAGAGCTTGTTTCTCTTAACAAAGAGCAGTTTCAGAATATAGAAAAGAAGGAGGATTTTGAATTAAGTATTATCGGCAAGGGAAACTATCCAAGAACTGTTTATTTCTCAAAACGAGCCCTTTCTTGGCTCAGAAAGTATCTGGAGACCAGAAGAGATAATGAAAAACCCCTTTTTATCCGCTACTCCGGGAAAAAAAAGGCAGACTCTCGCTTGTCTGTAAGAACCATTGAAAGAATGGTTAAAAAATATGCTGTTAAAGCCGGGGCTCCCTCCTTTACTACTCCTCACGTACTAAGACACACCATGGCCACTGACTTATTAGAACAAGGCGTTGATTTGAGAACTATTCAAGAATTCCTTGGGCATAGGAGTATTAACAGCACCCAGATATACACCCACGTGACAAGCAAGCGCTTAAAAGATATACACCGTAAATTTCATAGTGGCAAAAATCTTTAATCGCCTACCCCTTGTAGAAGCTTGATTAGATGTCGCACAATATAAAAACCCCATCAGTATATTTCATACTGATGGGGCGCGAGTAGGTTGAACATTTACCTCAAATCGGAGGCGCGCGTGCCATAAATGGCTCCTTTCCCTATAAAGACCAAAATGAACTACGGTCTATTATAACAGTTCTTGTTTTTTTATCAACCCCCTTTTAGGCAAAAATATTGTTAAACTTTTTTGGCGTTAATTGCTGTTTAGCATCGCTTCTGGCGATTTTCGGGTCATAGTGGACCTCTATCATCACTCCATCGAGGCCCGCTTCCCTACTCGCTCTCGTCAGGGGCTTTATAAGAGTTGGATCTCCTGTAGCATGTGAGGGGTCTGATATAACCGGAAAGCCCTCTTTTCGGATCAAGAGAGCGCCCGCTAAATCAAACGTGAATCTTGTAGATTCGGTAAAAGTCCTCACTCCCCTTTCGCACAATACTATATTTTTATTACCTTGCTTTAAAATGTATTCTGCAGCCCCTAGCCACTCTTTGATGGTGGCAGAAAGGCCTCTTTTTAATAAAATAGGCTTTTTGCTTTTGCCTGCCTCAACTAACAACGGATAATTCTGCATATTTCTAGCCCCTATCTGAACCATATCAGCATAAGAAGAAACTAATTCCACATCCCTGGGGTCCATAACTTCGGTTACGCAGGGCATTTTAAGGGATCCTGAAACCCTTTTCAATATTTCCAGACCCCTTTTCCCTAATCCCTGGAAACTTTCAGGATGGGTTCTTGGCTTGAAAGCGCCTGCCCTTAAGATATCTGTATTTTTTCTTATAGCCCTAGCTGTTTCTAGTAACTGCTTTTCTGACTCTATAGCACAAGGTCCTGCTATTACGCAGAACCCTTTTCCTATTGTTTTGTCTTTTATTTTAAAGATTTTGTTAGGTTTCATAGTTAAACAAAAACAATACAAAATTGCTTGTTCTTTATTTTATATTAGACCATATTTTTAGATATCGCAAGCTACTTTCCGAATCTTCTCTGACGACTTGAGTATTCTTCTAGGGCTTCATCGAGGTCTTTTTCTGTAAAAGAAGGCCAATATTTTTTAATGAAATAAAGTTCAGAATAAGTGGATTGCCAGATTAGAAAATTTGAGAGGCGTTTTTCTCCTCCGCTGCGTATAATTAAATCGGGCTCCTCTTTTATCTCAAGGCTTTCGGCGACTGTTTGTTCTGTAATCTTATCTGCGGGCAGACCTTTTTTAATAATCTTTTTTAACGAATTCAGTATCTCGTTTTTGCCACCATAGGAAATGCATAAAGTCATTATTTTATCGCCTGCTTTTGTTATCTCTTCTGCTTTTTTGATTATTTGTTGAAGGGTCTCTGGCAGTCTTTCTCTCTGGCCCGCAATTTTTATCTTTATTCCTTCCCGTTGAAACTCTGATAATTTTTTTTCAGAGAGAGATCTTTGAAGAAGCTTCATTAAATAATTAACTTCTGCCTTGGACCTGTTCCAGTTTTCTGTAGAAAAAGCATAAATGGTTACTCGTTTTACGCCTCTGTCAAAGGCCCCTTTTGCTATTTTCTTTAATTTTGCCAGCCCTTTTTGGTGTCCTCTTAAGGTGGGAAGACCTTTTTGCCTGGCCCACCTTCGGTTGCCGTCTATTATTATTGCAACATGTTTTGGGATCATTTTTTAACTAAAAAATCAGAATCTAGTTTATGCCTTTTAGGCAGCAGCCACGGAAGGTGAAAACCCAGAAAGCGAAAAATAGCCTCCGCGACTTTTCCAAGTCTAATCCGCCAAGGGAAAAAACTTTCTACCTTTGTTTTGTACTTAATAAAATCAGGGAAGCTCTCTGTGAGAAATCGGGCTGCAGTCAGAGACCATATCACCCCTCCTCCGGTCCAGGGCTTGGTCAGACCGGCGGCTTCTCCGCAGACTGTTATGCTCTTCTCAGAAGGAAGGTCCAGCCCCTGAGAGATCACTCTGGCTGAGAGATTGTTCAGTTTTATGCTCCGTTTCTTTAAGAAACCATCTAGAATGTTTTTTGCCTCTTCCGGCTTTGCAATTATTCCGTATTCTATACTTTTTCCCCTGGGGATTTTCCAAATAAAACCCTTGTGGCAGGGCCACACCTCGACAAAGTTTTCAAACGAGGCCTTCTTAACAAATCCTAGAATTCCCAGCCTGAAGCTGGGCAAAGAAAGATTAAGCGTTTCCCTGGTAAAAGAGTGCGCTCCCTCGCATCCTATTATTTTATCAAAGTCGCCTGAAGTTTTTGGCGAGTTTATAAAATAGGGGGAATTAATTTCGCAATTGAATTTGATTTCAGCGCCTTCTTTTTTCGCCTTTTCATACATTAAGTAATCTAATCTGGAATGATTTATAACCAGGAACTTATCTGCAAAATCAATCCTGATTGTTTTTTTGGGAAAGTGGACCAGAACATAATCAATTTTGTTCTCTACTAAGGTTTTGCTTTCAGGGATAAAATCCAATATTTTTTTTGAGAAGAGGCCAGAGCACGCCTTGCCACCCGGCTTCCCCTCTTTTTCATAGACGATTACATTATTGTTTTTTTTGGTCAGATCCCAGGCTAGATAAAGCCCGGTGATGCCCGCTCCGATTATTGCTACTCTCATTGTTGTTCGTGATTAATGTTTTTTTCTATTATCACTTCTTTTTGTTGCTCCGAGTGCGAGGTAATATATCCTACGGCAAAAGAAAAAAGCGATATCAAAATGACCCCCGAAAAAAGGATGATTTCTTCCTGATGCTGTTTGACAAATGAGATCAATTTTGATAACATTTTGTTATTATATCAAAAATTAATTAATTTTAATAGTAATTATGTCTAAAACAAGAGCCACGGGCGCCACAAAACTGGGAAGAGATTCCCGTCCAAAATATTTGGGCGTTAAGGTGTTTGCAGGACAGAAAGTAAAGGCAGGTGGAATAATTATCAAACAAAGAGGCACCAAATTCATTCCTGGTGACAATGTTCGTCGCGGATCCGATGACACCCTTTACTCTGTAAAAGATGGAGTAGTTTCTTTCAATACGAAAAAAAAGAAAGGCTTTCAGGGGTCCACAAAAGAAAAGAAGATTGTTAGTGTTGCCTAAAGGCAGGCTTTGATAAAAGAATAGAACAAAGGATGCGGATTTAAGGGACGGGATTTAAATTCTGGGTGGAACTGAGTAGCAAGAAAAAAGGGATGATCTTTTAACTCGATAATTTCAACCAGGTTTCTCTGGGGGTTGACGCCCGCTATAGTCAGCCCCTTTTTGTTTAGTTCTTCCCGGTAGTCGTTATTCACTTCATAACGATGCCTGTGTCTTTCTGATATTTCCTTTTTTCGATAAGCGCGCTTACTGATAGTGCCCGGAGCCAGCTGGCAGTCATAAGCGCCCAACCTCATAGTTCCTCCGTACTTGTTTTCTTTTATCAATGATTTTTGGTCCGGCATTACATCTATTATTGGGTTTTTGCATTTTTTTCTTACTTCAGTAGAGCAAGCGTCTTTTATTTTGCATACATTACGGGCAAATTCTACCACAGCAAGCTGAAGTCCAAGGCAAAGGCCAAAGAAAGGAATCTTTTTTTCCCTGCAGTACTTAATAGCCCTAAGCTTTCCTTCCACTCCCCTATTTCCGAAGCCGCCAGGAATAATTATGCCGTCATACTTGTTTAATTCTCTAACAGCAGAAGGGCTCTTCTCATATTTTTCTGCAGAAAGCCAAGTAATTTCAGGTTTCCTTTTAAGGTGATAACAGGAGTGTTTTATAGCTTCGATGACAGAAATGTAAGAATCCATCAGAGTGAACTTTCCTGTCTCAAAATACTTCCCCACAATACCTATCTTTACAGGTTTTTCTGAGTTGTTTATCTTTTTAACAAAACTCTTCCATTTTTTTAGCCCATTCTTTTTTGGGCCCAGATTAAACTTTTTTAAAATTCTGTTTCCTAGATTTTCTTTCTCAAAGTTAATAGGCACCTCGTAAATTGATTCAATGTCCGGGGCTGAGATTATATCCTCCTCTGCAATATTGCAAAAAGTAGATATCTTCTTCTTTCTGGGGCGGTCTAGTGGCACCCTGGCTCTTGCTAAGATAAGATCTGGCTGGATTCCTGCTTCATTAAGGGTTCTCACTGCGTGCTGGGTTGGTTTTGTTTTCATCTCGCCGATCATCCTGGGCACGGGCAGAAAAGTTACAAACACAAAAACTATGCTTTTTGGATTTTTTAAATGCATCATCCTGGCAGCCTCCAGAAAGAGCATATTCTGATATTCTCCTACTGTTCCCCCAACCTCTATTAAAACAAAGTCGGCATCAGACTTTTTGCCTGCTTTTTTAATGGTGGAGATCACTTCGTTGGGAATATCGGGTACCACCTCTACGCACTTCCCTCCATACTCTAAGTTTCTCTCTTTATTTATTACTCTCTGGTAAACCCTTCCCGTAGTGATATAGTTTGTGCCATAAATGTTTTCATTCAGAAATCTTTCATAATTCCCCACATCCTGATCGCACTCCACTCCGTCCTCTGTTACAAAAACCTCTCCGTGTTCTACGGGGTTCATGGTGCCAGCGTCAACATTGATGTATGGATCGATCTTAATGGCGGTTACTTTATACCCCTTGGCTTTCAAGATTCTGCCAATAGAGGCTGCGGCTACTCCTTTCCCTATGCCGGACATCACACCGCCTGCAACGAAAATATATCTTGTCATAATTTCTTAATTATGGCAATTATCCTGTGTTGAAAAATAGGAGCGGAGCGACGTAAGAAACCGAGAGGTTTCTTAAGTTGGGTATCAGGTTAATTGCCTTTTTCATGTATAAAAAAACTGGGGTGTTTCCCAGTTATTGCTCTTTTGAAGAAACAATTACAGTTATCTCAGCTTCGAGATTATGCTCGATTTTTACTTTTACGGGGAATTCTCCCAATTCTCCGATGGGCTCCTTAAGATCTATCTGGGTTTTCTTAATATTATATCCTTGTTTCTTTAATTCTTCTGCTATTCTTTGAGGGCCTATTTGTTCGTATAATTGATCTTTTTCTCCTGTCTCCACCAATATCTGTAATTCCAGCCCATCCATGGTTCCGGCCACGGTTTGGGCTTTTTCCAAATCCTCCTCTGCCTTCTTTTCTACTTCTTTTTGCTTGTTCTCCGCCCACTCCAAAGCAGAAGAAGTAGCGGTCTTTGCCAATCCTTTTGGGATAAGATAGTTTCTAGCGTAGCCCTCTTTCACTTCTTTAACTTCGTACTTCTTCCCTATGTCTTTTATGTCTTTTAGTAAGATGACTTTCATTTTTCTATTATCTTATTCTAATCTATTTTCTTAATTGTTTCAATCGCTTTATCGAGCTGAGGATCTTTGTCTTCGTTGTAATCTTCCTCTGTCCTATCAACCTCGATGTCCGGTCTGATTCCGTCCTCAGGGATCAGGGTGCCGTCCGGCGTTAGCCAATGGGCAATAGTTATTTTCAAACTGGATTCGTTCTGGAGATAGGTCAGCTGCTGAATAGAACTCTTGCCGAAAGAAGAGGTCCCTATAACCTCAGCTCCTCTGTGCTCTCTCAAAGCTGCAGTCAGAATCTCAGCAGCAGAAGCAGACCCTTCGTTGATTAAAACCACCATAGGATAGTCGGAAAAGGCGCTGCTTCCTTTTGTTTCGTATACTTTTCTTTCTCCGTCGGCAAATTCTTCAATAACCACTGTTTTTCCTTTCTCGATAAACCAACTGGCAATATCCTGGGAGATATGGAGATATCCTCCCGGGTTTCCCCTAAGATCAAGGATAATCTTTTTTGCAGGACTATTCAAGATATCTACTGCATGTTTGGAAAAACTATCCGGGGCCTCCTTGCTGAAATGGTAAAACTCAATGTGGGCAATGTCCCCCTCAATTAAATTCCAATCCATGGGCGGGATCTTGATTTCGGCCCGCTCAATAGCAAAATCTTTTGTATTATCCCATCCGTTTCTCATAATTGTTAAAACCACTTCTGTGCCTCCCTTGCCTCTGATTAAGGCCACGGCCCTTTCTAGACTCATCCCGTCTGTAGACTGACCGTCTATTTTGACAATCTTGTCCCCGGGCCTCAATCCTGCTCTTTCGGCCGGTGTGTCTTTTAAGGGAGAAATCACTTGGAGTTGTTCTTCTTTAATCCCTATTTCCATGCCCACTCCTTCGAATTCTCCTGCAGCGTTTTCTAAGAATATTTTAGTGTCTCCCGGGTTAAAGAAAACAGTATGGGGGTCTCCAATTGACTCTACCATTCCAGAGATTGCTCCATGGATCATTTTCTGGGTGTCTAGTTTCCCAGAATCAACATAATTTTCTTCAAGTTTGTGCCAGGCTTCCCAGAGCAAGGAGAAATCAACTTCTTCCGGCGGACAGACTGGACATTGTTTTGTGACTCTCCCCAAAAAGAAAGCAAGCGCCACTGAAGAAAAGGCGACCACCAAGAATAACAAAATTATAGGGGTCTTTCTATTCATTGTTTATTTATAGCAAAAATTATCATTGCTATCAACTATACAACCTTAATCCTTAATCCGACCAGGCGAATCGGTTTACCGGATTCTACAATAAATCTTAAAAAAAGCTTTTTTGTCTCCCTTTTTAATATTTCTTTGTTTTGAGAAGAAGCTTTTAGGGTTTTAGATTTTGTCTTTGTCTCAAATCCTTTAAACCGGCAGACAACAGTTATTGTCATAAAAGAATAATCGTTCTTTTTTATCTCCTTGTAAACGTCTTCTGATATTGTCTCTAAGATATCAAAGATTAATTTGGAGTCTCTGGTGTCTTTTTGAAAAGTATGCTCTTTGCCAACAGATTTCACCTCTCTTTCTGTTTCTATGAGAGAATTGTCTTTGCCTCGGGCCCTTTGGTATATCGCCTCCCCTGCCTTGCCTAAAAGACCTTTTAAGTAATTTTTACTGTATTTCCTTAACTCTTTTATAGTTTTATCTTCTCCTAGTTTCTGGGCGGTTTTGGGGCCTATTCCCGGGATCTTTTTGATATTAAGGGGATCTAAGAAGTCTAAAACCTTTTTGGGGGTTATCACTCTTAATCCGTCAGGCTTTGCCTGCTCGCAGGCTATTTTGGCTACTATCTTGTTGGGGCCTATGCCCACAGTGCAGGTTAGTTTTTGTTTCTTTAGTATTTCCTTTTTTAGTTTTTTGGCAGTCTGTTCTGCTTTTTTGTAGCCGCTCAAAAAAGAAACATCTAAATAGGCCTCATCTACTGAAACCTTTTCTATCGTGTCAGAGTACTTTCTGACAATACCCATTATTTCCTCTGAGACCTGCTGGTAAAACTCCATATTAACAGGCAGAAATATGGCCTCGGGGCACCTTCTCCAGGCCTGGGATATGGGAAGGGAAGAACCTATGCCGTATTCTCTGGCCTTGTAATTGGCAGTAGAGACCACTCCTCTTCCTTTGCCTTCTCTTGGGTCGGACCCCACCACTATCGGCTTTCCTTTGAACCGAGGATTTTCTCTTTCTTCTATTTGGGCAAAGAAAGCATCCAGGTCTACATGAAGGATAATTTGTTTTTTCATCCTTTTGTTATGCTCTCTCAGGGAAATCTGAGATAATTCCGTCCACTTTCATTTGTTTTAACTTCTCTATCTTCTTCCTGTTATTTACCGTCCAAACAAAAACTTTAATCCCTTTCTGGTGGAGAAAGTCAATGATTTCTTGTTTTGCTATTTTAAGAGAGAGGGCAATAGAATAGAGGTTGTTTTGAGATAAAATCTCTTCCAGGTTAGAAGGGATCTTTTTAATTATTAAAGAGATTTTAACAGAGGGGTTTAGTTTTTTCGCTTCTTTAAGCACAGAAAGATCAAAGGAGGATATTAAAAAGTCTGATTCAGCGTTCTTTTCGATTAACTCAATCGTGGGCCTGGTTGCTTCCTTTTCTTTAATCTCAATGTTTATTCTTGTTTTCACAAGATTAATGACTTCTTTCAGGGTTGGGACTTCAGGATTAACCTCTTCCAGCGTTTTCTCTCTAAGAACCCCCTTAAGATTTGTGGTTCTGTCTAGTTTTTCATCATGCAGAACAACAACCTCCCCTGTTTTGCACAGCCTCACATCTAGCTCTATCATATCTACTCCTAATTCAAGGGCCCTCTGAAAGGATTCAAGGGTGTTTTCCGGTTTATGACCCATGGCGCCCCTGTGGCCTATTTTTAGAATCATGTTCTTGTTAATTATCCCGAGATAGGATAAATTAAAATATTAACTGATTTTTATGATTAAGTTCTCGAGAAATATTAAATACTTTATCTTCTTTTCTTTGGCAACAGCCATCCTTCTTTTTTTTGAGGGCCCCATCTGTTCTAATTTATTATACCTTAAATTCCTGCTTAATTCCCAGAGGACGCCCGAAGACGCGCTTCAAATTGAAATTCCGAGCAGGCTTGACCGAGAGGAGATAAAGATTCCGGTGACAGCGTTCAGAGTAACGTCTCCCTTAAAGGCAAGAACTAAAAGGAGCAAGGATAATATATTAAATACTATTGAAAAGGCCTCTCTTATTCTAAATCAAGCCGATATTGAAATAGAGACCGTAGAGATTAGTGACATCTCTTTGAAGGATTTGGATTACAAGGATAAACCCTTATTAGAGGCTATCGCCCATTCTTCCCAAGATATCCCGGGTTACAACAAAAAGGGTTTAAACTTATTTTTTATAAAAAGGCATCCAAGAACCGGTACCCAGTTAGCTTCTGGGATGGCAGATTCTTCTGGCGGCAACTGTTTGCTGATAGACCGGGTGGCCTTGGATTTCAGAGTATTGGCCCATGAGATTGGCCATTTATTGGGACTAGAGCATCCAGATAAGGACGATCCTAAAAAATCTCTATACTTGATGGGAGATGGTTTTTTGTTGACGGAAGAAGAGTGCGGGACAGTTTACGAAAAAGGAAAATTGCTTTTAGGAGGATAGAAATTTTTTTCAATTAAGGAAGAAAAAAACGCTTTGTGTATCTTTCTCCTAACGGAGAAACTGCCGTCGCTTCCCACCCTAACCGCGCCACAGACGGCGAGAAGCAGGCGGGCGAAAATTCCTTCCCCAGAACCTCTTTTTTCAACTTTTCTTAGGTTTCCGGGAAGAGGAAAAAATAAAAAACTAAACTTGTTGTAAAAAAAACGGAGCAAAAAGCTCCGTTATAACTCATTAAGTAGAAACTGAATAACCCTTACGCCTTCTTCGTTACCAAGATTGCTGTCCAGAGAAAGGCTCTCTTGATATTTTTTTCTAGCCTCTTCGGTATTTCTCAAAGCATGGTTTATCTCGGCTTCTCCAAAAACGATCAGGCTTTTCAGGGCGAGGTAGTTCTTTTCTCTAGGATGTTTGTCCAGAAGTTTGTCGATGATAGAATTACTCTCTCTTAAGGCTGCCAGAGAGTCATCAAACATATTCATCATCCTGTACAACCAAGCCATTCCCCTATAAGCTACGGCGGTCCTATACCGATTGCCGTCATTGGGAGAATGGATTGGTTTAGTGAGGTCGGCTGCTAAGAAAACATTATCCCCCTCAATTCTTGCTGTTAAAAAAGAACCGCAAAGATCACAAACACCAGAAAAGTTATGGCCCTCTCTTTTAGGAAAATGAAACTTTGAGGAACAAACAGGACAGTGAGCAGCATAGCCCCCCTGATAGTCAAGACAATCGTCCGTAACCTTCTGGCATCTTTCTACCCGACGGACCATATCCCCTCTTTTTTGAAGTTCAATTGCTTTTCTAAAACTTCTTAGGGCGCCCTGGGCAAAACCAAACTCTCTTAGGTTCTTGGCCCTCTCTTCATCGTTTTTTTTGCCAGGCCGATAATTGCCCAAAGACCAGTATTTTGTTCTTATCAGAGCCCTATTAAGGTCAAAAATACCCCTGCTTTCAAGAACGTATCTGTAGAAAAACAGCCAAACAACTGGAACTCCGAGAACCGTAAAAAGAACATAATTCTTATAGGATCCCTCGTAAAAGGTAATCCCGTAATGGTCATCTAAGATAACGGCATAAAAGAGTGACAACGTTCCGATAAAAAGGCCGGCAAGAGCTCTTTTGTTGAAGGGTCTCTGAATTCCAACCTCTAAAAAACCGTATTTCGCCCATTCCGTAGCTATCAGTAAATTCGCTACGAAAAGAAGGAAATAGAGAACAATGGTGGCTTCATTCATTGTGTTCCTCCGCTCTGGTCTTGATCATTTTTTCCTTAAAAAGGGGCTCTACTAGGCCACCGATGTGGCCGCTTACCGGGATTATGCTTAAAAAAATCATCAAAGTAACAACGACAGCCCACCCTATAAGTCCGTTCTTCATGTAAGAGAGATTGTGCCATTGGCTCCACCAGACCAAAGGAGTAACGATCAAAATCAGGGTACATCCTATGCCTTTGGCCATATGACCCCTCGGGGTCAAAAAGGGAGAACCAAGGCCTGATATAAACCCTATTATCAGACCGGGAAGAAGGCCGTACCAGCAAGCATCAGACAGAAAGGCCATTCTTATTTCTTTGGGGACGGGAGCAATTTCGCTAACGCTCCAAGCGGGACCGTAAGCCAAGAACATTCCCTCGAGAATATAAATCCACATTCCCAAAACAGCTCCCATAATCAGTCCAGCTATAACCATCAGACCCCTGTTTCCTCTGATCCTTGTTTCCATTTTCTTTTCCTTTCCTTGGTTCCTACTTCTTCAAATTTCAAAGAACTTAGTAAAATTTACAACAAAAAAGTCACTTTGTCAATAAACGAATATAGGCGGGCATATTACAGTTTATTTCTTTATTTTCAGACACTCTTCAATCACAATAGCTTTTTACTTCTTTTTCAAATAAAAAAGGCTGCCAGTTAAAGTCTGACAGCCTTGCCTAGTTTTTTTTGAAAGTCCTCACAGGATCCCCAAAAGGATACCTAGGGTTCGGCGAATAGGTTCTGCTGCGCCCCAAAGGAGCTGGTCGCCAACAGTAAAAGCCAAAAGATAATCCGGTCCCATCCTGGCTTTATGTAGACGACCAACGGCAATTCTTAAAGAGCCAGAAATAGCTGCTGGGGCAAGCTCTTTTTTGGTTGCCATTTCTTCGTTAGGAATAACTTTTACCCACTTATTGGCCTCATCAAGAATGTCTGAAATTTCACACAGCGGAAGACTGCGGCTGAGCTTTATTAATAAAGCCTGGCTATGACAACGCATTGCTCCCACCCGGACGCATATGCCGTCAACCGGGACAGGAGTGGTGGTCTCCAAAATCTTGTTGGTTTCAGCAAGCCCCTTCCATTCTTCGCGCGTCTGTCCGCCTTCTACTGCCCGATCGATCCAGGGAATCAAACTGCCGGCGAGAGGCACTCCAAAGTTGTCAGTCGGGAAGGTTGAAAGGCGCAGGCGCTCAGCAACAACTTTTTCCAGTTCAAGAGCGGTTGTGGCCGGGTTAATTCCTTCGGCAACAACCCCCATTTGTTTTACTAACTCCTGCATATAGGCAGAGCCGGCCCCGGATGCTGCCTGGTAAGTCATAGAATTCACCCATTCTACCAGGTTTTCTTTGAAAAGCCCGTGGCAAGCCATTAGCAACAAACTGACTGTACAATTGCCCCCGATGAAGTTCCTGGCTCCGTTCTTTAATCCAGCCTCAATCCTCTCTCGATTAAGAGGATCGAGAACAATAATGCTGTCTTTTTCCATTCTCAGGGTAGAGGCGGTATCAATCCAGATTCCTTCCCAGCCGTCTTTTCGCAAACGAGGGTAGGTTTCGGACGTCCAATCACCTCCTTGGCAGGTGACAATAATATCACATCTTTTAAGGGCGGTTATGTCTCTGGCGTCTTCTAAGAGTTGTCCTTCGGCAACGTCCGGCCCCCTCTTGCCAACCTGAGAGGTGCTGAAAAAGATTCTCTCTGGCAAATAGTCGAAGTCATTTCCTTCTTTCATTCTTTGCATTAAAACTGAACCGACCATTCCTCGCCATCCGACAAATCCAACTTTCATAGTATTCTTCCTTTCTTGTTAAGGTACCTATTCTACCCTACCCCCTTCCCTATTACTTTTCAAGCAAAAACCGCGGAGGACGGGCCTCCGCAGAGAAAAGTAGTTTTTTGTCAAATTTGTTCTTCTAAAGAAAATGCTCTTAGGTTTGCTTTCTAAGAGCATTGATCAAGAATTTTCCTCCGAAAAAAACTCAATTATCAGACATTAGTTTCCTGCTTTTTCTCCCTCAAGCTCTTTCTCCCAGATCTCATCAGAAGGAAGATCATTCTGCTGCGCCTCCTCTTTGACTGCTTTTACCTCCGCTGTCAATTCAGACACAGACTCCTCCCAGCGTTTCCACCTCTTCTCTCTTTTTTCTGCTTCTTTTCGCAGGCCCTCAATTTTTTTCTGGTAATAGTCGCTTACTTTTTGGCGGACTTTCCTGTCCGGGCTGACAACGATAAAAGAAATCTTTCTTCTGTTAAGCTCCTCTATGATTTCTTTCTTATGTCCTGCGCCGTAAACAAGCGCTGCTTGTTTTAGACCCCGTCTTTCCATTTCATCAACCAGGATTCTTACCGCGTCTAGGCTCCTTTGTCGGTTTACTGACTTGGTAAAAGGATAAGAGGTTATTATATCGGCCACCGTCTTGATTTCTCGGTAGTCTAATAACTCATCTCTGAGAGGATAATTCGCAATTTCCTCAGCCATAAGGCGCTCGAGTCGAGCTATTTTTTCCAGACATCTTTTTCTCGTGTGCTCGATCTCATTCTTGTATTCCTGACAGCATCGCACGAATTCCTTGTCTTCAGATAATGAGGGTTTTTGCTTTAATGCCTTCTCGGTTAGATCCCGGAATCTTTCGTGCTCCTCATCTATCTCCAGAAGAGCCTGATGAAGCTTCGGGTATTTACGAGAAAGGCTGCACAAACGGTTTAGGGGGTCGACTCCGGACAAAGAGATTCCAGAGTTCCTTTTCAGGTAGTTGAAAAGAGGATGTGCTTTAAGTAACTCCTCTTTTGAGTGAATCTCTTTAGTTTCTGCACCAAATATCCTCGAATCTATCTCAGATAACTGGACCGATTCTCCTCTATTTTGGAGATTTGTTGCGGCCTCTAATGCTTCCTCTAAATAGTCTTCTGTTGCCCCGCTAGGTAGGCCCTCAGCACCAACCAGCTCTAAGCCGAACTCTTTGGCCAGCCTATTGATGGCCTCATAATGACCTCGATGGGCAGTAGTTCCGTGTATATCGGGGAAATAGTAAACCAAGAGATCACCATCGTTCTCTTCCCACTCAACCACTGGGGCTATGGATCTCTCGATAAGCCGGGCTTTTTTTCCGACCGCACTGGGAGGCGACTCTTCGGTCTCCCCTATTTCGCTCCAGAAAGAGAACGTTATTAGTCCCACAAGGGCAACTAACACAATCACGCAAAACCAAAACCGTATTTTCTTCGGAATCTCCATATCTTTCCCTTTCTTTTTTTTAAGGTTCTGGCCACAAACACGCGTTGTGGCAAACATACATTAACACAATGTTAACTTTTTGTCCAGTTATATATACGCCAATATCAAAACTGCAGAGGCCCGTCCTCCCAAAATTAGCTAAAAAAAGGCTACGATTGATATAATCAATTGTAGCCTATATATGGTTTTAGTTAATCCTCTTTGCTTTCAGAAGACTCAAAAACTATGTCATCAACGTAGATTGTGCACCCCTTCGGGTTTCTCATGCGGCTCACTGCCCAGCAGAATCCGCCGATAATATTACTGGTATCCCTATCTTTCAGAGAAACAGCATACTTCTTCCACTCCCTAGTCAGGGAGAGGACGCCAGTGGTAAGCGGGCCGAAAGAGTCGCGGTGCGGCTTCGTCGGATTGCTTATGCCGCCAACCTTGAACTCTGCCTTTTCGCCCCCCTTCTCGCCACGGGCCCAAAAAGAAATCTTTACAGCGCTACTTAATTTGTATCCTGGGTATTCTCCCCAGTTATTCAGAGGATACTGCCAGTATATGCCTGCCCAGCCCCTACGGGAGGATCTGCGGGGATCATAATCAATGCGGGTGCAGGTCTCGCCAGAGTGCGGTTTCGTCTCGCACGCTTTGTTGAGGTCTATGCTCTTTACGTCGCCCATCCAGCCAGAGGGCTGAAAGGAGTTCTCGGGAGAGCCGGCATCTTTGTAAACAACCAAAGGGGCTGAAACCTCGACCGGCGAAACCTTGCGAGGAGGTCGTTTAATGCCCTTAACAGAAATCATGCTTTTTAGGTGAGTTTTTAAGGATCCGTCTGAATTATAGATGCCCCAATGGGCACCGACCCTTCCTTCAGCTTTGCTTTTCCAATTTTCGTCAAACAGTTCGAAGTAGAAGTATTCTATACCTTCACGCTTTGCAAGTCGAACAAATTCCTTAAAGAATTTTGCCTGGTTCTCCTCGCTAGGGACGGCCTTGCCCACCTGTTTTCCGTCAGAGGGCCAGCCGGTTTCACCAACAACAACTCTCTTCCCAGGAAAGGCTTTCTTTATGCGCTTCCATGCGCTAACGACATGCTCTGCGGCTTCTTCCACCGGCACACCTTCCCAGTATGGGTGTATGTGTACCATGAGAAAATCAACGTCGTCCGCGAGACGAGGATGCTTCAGCCACCACTGCCATACCTCAGCCGTGGTAACGGGCAGGTCCGTTTGCTTTTTCACCACCCTTATATACTCCCTCAAATCGTCCTCGCTGAGGTCTTTTCTGAGCAAAACTTCATTGCCGACTATTAGAGCTTTAAGGCATTTGAGGTCTTGTCGGCTGATCTTTAGAAGGAGGTCGATTTCCTTCTTGTTCTCTGTCTCATATTCGCCGAGCCAGGCTCCAAGGTAGCAGTCGATCCCGGTTTTCTCGCAAATTCTGGGAATCTCCCCGAGAGTCTCAACGGCTCCATAAGTCCTGATTTTCGGAGTAATTTTGGAAAGAAAAACAATATCTTCTCCAATCGCATCTTCAAGAGGAAAAATGCCTTTATCCGGGTTTTCATTGTCCCGGAACGGGCCGTAACACACCCCCTTTAGAACCGTTCGGCCTTTTCGCTTGCGTCTTTTATCTCGCAGAAGCGCCCTGATTTCATCTCGGGACAGCGGCTTGCGCTTCACGGTTTCTTTGTCCAAAGCGAGCTCTTCCAGATGCCTTGGAATCGAGGAAAGAGGCTTATCCACCTGGGGGTCGTAATCTGTCGGCACAAGATAAGCGGCTACTGCGGTAGCCTGAGAATCCACACCGCCCGTGGTAATATCGCATTCCCACGTACCGTCTTCGTTTATAGTGGTTAAGGGGTTGCTGAAATAAGGCTTTACCCACCATCTTCCACGCACTCTGATATAAACGAGTACGGCATATTTGTCCTTTTCAACGCCGGAAACACGACCTTTCAGGTTTTCCGTTGTGCCGTATATTGGCACATGGATGAATTCAACCGAAGACCCTGATTCGTCTCCGTCCTCAATTTTTTCGGGTTTTCGGTCAGATCCGAAAGCCACCGAAGAAATTACACAAATCAAAACAAATAGTTTTAGGTCTTTCATTTTCTTTCTCCTATTGATTTTTTAAAGACCTTGTTGCAGCAACGCACTGCAACCCTGTTTTTATATAAACACAAGGCTCAACACTTGTCAAAGAAGACAGAGTTTTAAATAAAAAAAGCGCCCACCTTTAGCGAGCGCTTATATGTTATTAGTTCCAAACAACATTCGGAACTTTTTGCCATTTGCCTCTTTTTTGGAAGACAAATTCTCCATTGTCTGCGAATACGCCGAGGCGATGGCCGTCTATTGTGTGGGGGGTTAACCACAAAGGCCTTTTCTTTCCTTCTCGCTCATGAGCGATCAGTTCGAATCTGGATTTTTTCCCCTTGCCCTTAATCTCAGCTCTTGTGCTTTCAATCATAAAAGAAACCGCATCGCAATCAAGGCAACAGGCTTTCAAAACCTCTGGGGTTATAGAAGAAAGCGAAGAATCCAGGCTCAGGTCGCTTTTTCCTGACACAGAAGGATCAAGCCCTTCAAGATAATAAGATCCTTTTGTCGGGGAAAAACAATAATACCGCCAAGCCCCAGGGAATACCCGAGCTTTGGGCCCGTCGCGGGTTGAATATATCGTATAGGTACTTATTTGAGGCCCTATTTTTACCATCCTTAAGTCTTCGCTGATCTCTTTCATTTTCTGAAAGGTCCGCTCTACGGCGTCTTCTCTGAAAACGCCCGAGGGAGCCGGCACAAAATTGGGCGGGAAAAGCACTAATTCAAACCCCTCTTCTTTGTCGTTTTTAGTCTTGTGGCGATCCGGTAGTTTTGCAAGAGAAGGCAATACCCCTTTATACCAGGGACTAATAGCTTTTCCTTCAGAAAACAACTGGACCTTGATTCTGGTGGGCTCCTTCCCAATAATGGTCGGGAAGAGACTAGATGTTGCAGAAAAAGGAAACAGAGCCGCCCTCTTGCCCTTCAGGGTCACAGAAGAGGGGTCGTTCTCTTTCTCGGTAATTTTGGCGATAGATTCTTTTGACTCCCCTATCTTCTCCATCTCTTTGTTCTCGTAAAGAAAGAGGGTTACCACCCCTTTTTCTGTGAAACTAATCAACATGCCTTTTTGGGAGTGGCCCTGATTATTTATCTTGCTTTCGAAAACGACTTTAATAGTGTCGAAAACAAAATCTTTGCTACCGGGGTTTCCTACTTCCATAGATCCCGAATATCTGTAACCACCGGAGGAAAATCCTCCCATGCCGCCACCCATAGAAGTCTGAAATCCTCTGGTTAAAAAGAGGGTGACCCCGATCTGGCGAGACCCGCCCTTGGCGACTTCCGCAGAATCGAAGGGAGCTTGCTCTTCAGAATCGTTGTCTTTCTCTTTTGTATCAGAACAACCCGTCAAACCGAAAATCATTAAAAAGACCAACGCCGTCAGAAAAACATTACTTCTCATCGCATGCTCCTTTGTTAAAGGACAAAAATACTATAGCAACGCACTATAGTATTACCATAAAAGCAAATAATTAGTCTTTTGTCAAATATATCTAAACGGTAGTGGACTATATTGAAATTAGCACAAACTTATTTTAAAACAAAAGGCGGTTTAGGTTAATTTAAATGAGTTAATCATTTGTTGTATAGTTCTCAAAAAATCCGAATATTTATCCACTTCTGCTGTGCACGAAATAAGATATACTTTATTATTCTTTATTGTCCAAACTTGCATCCATTTTAAGTTATGTTGCTCATGTTTTCCGGTATAGACTAGTTTATGCGCGGGGTTGCCTGCGAGCGTGGTTGCGCTAGAATCAATGATATTCGAATCTGTAATAAGTCGCGAGATTTGATCAACCGATAAATCGGTGTAATCACTTAGCGTCATCGGTTGAGTAGACAAATCCTGCACAATTACATTAAGATTTTCTAGAAATATATCTGAAGCACTTTCTTGTGGAGAAGAAAACGCTACGATAGAACCCATTACTTGTTCTTGTTTTGTCCAATCAGAAAGATACTTTATTTCGAACTGGTATTGCTCATTTTTATAAGTTTTCCATTTAGCGATTTCTTCAATTTCTTCTTTTGCGTCTGGTGGTTGAACTTCCTTTTTTGGTACTCCTAAATATTGATACACCAAAATTCCCCCGCCGACGATAAGAATAAACGCAATAATTACAATCCAAATTTTAGAAAGAGCTTTCTCATTCATAATTTTATTTTATTTTTAGTTAATAATCTCACCCTACCCTTAGTTTACCTCCTTTTTACTTTTTTTCAAACAAAAAACCATCCATGTCTCTGGGTGTATAATTTGTTCTGCAGAGGCCCGTCCTCTGCAGATTATTGTGGGAGGACGGGCCTCCCACAATTCAATGTTGCGAAGATGGTGGTGGACCCAGGGAGATTTGAACTCCCGACCTCGTGTATGCCATACACGCGCTCTGCCAGCTGAGCTATGGGCCC
>CAYXTC010000010.1:0-19342 GCA_964468405.1 uncultured Candidatus Saccharibacteria bacterium
AATGAGAATTAAATCTCGGAATATCCAGAACAACTTTAAAAAACCAAATTCTATATGTGTCCTGTTAATTTGTTAACAGGATTTTTCAAAGAGCAAAAAAACAACCGTGAAGACATCCAATCAAATTCGAAACCTTCACGGTTATTTTTTGATGTCTTCTTTTTATTGCTACATATATTTATGTACTCTACACTATTCTAATCTTATAAAAATTAGTTGTCAAGGAGGTGAAAGAGCCTGAGGCCGGATTTGAACCGGCGACCTACTGTTTACAAAACAGTTGCTCTTCCGCTGAGCTACTCAGGCCTAATTCTCTCTTAAATCTTTCCAGAAGTCTTCTGTAAAATTCTTCTCTTCTTCTTTTTTCGGATAGTTTCTCTTTTTCGTTCTTAAGTTCGCAAAAACTATCTTTGCTTTCCCGCCTCCTTTAAGCAGTAAGGTTTTTGCCTTTTCACCGCTTCTTTTTATCTTCTCAGGAAGCATAACTCCTTCCCTGTTCTCTGACTCCGGAAGAGAAGCCAAAACAGATATTTTTCTTAAGACAACAACAAAAATACCGATCAGACTAAGAAAGAGAATAATTGTCGCTGAAAGATAAGACATTATATGTTATACCTGGTAAAATCTCCAACAAAAATATTTTCTCCGATCTTGGCTATGTTCTCCTCTATTAACTGCTGTATTGTTTTGCTGTCATCTTTAATCCAAGGCTGTGAGAGCAAAGAGATCTTTTCTTTGTACTTCTTCAACTTCCCTTCTATGACTTGATTAACTACACTCTCTGGCTTGCCGGAATCTTTCACCTGCTCTTGATAAATTTTCTTTTCTCCATCGAGAAACTTTTCAGGGATATCCTCCTCTTTTAAAAACAAGGGGTTCATGGCTGCAATCTGAAGACAGATTTCGTGAGATAAATCCTGGAACTCCTTCGATCTGGCAACAAAATCTGATTCGCATCTTATCTTTAACAAAACCCCGACTTTCTGATCGGGATGGATATAGCTGTCAATAATACCCTGAGCTGCCTCTCTTTCTGACTTTTTCTCTGCTAGTTCTTGTCCCCACTCTCTTAACACGTTCTTTGCTTTTTTAATATCTCCATCGGTCTCCTCAAGGGCCTTTTTGCAGTCAGAGATAGAAACACCTGTTTCTTCTCTTAATTGTTTAACCTTGTCTATAGAAACCATATTACTGTTTAGGCTTAGATTTAACAACTGTTTCTTTAACCTTTTCCAGAATATATTTTACAGAACTTATAGCATCGTCGTTTGCAGGAATCGGATAGTCAACAAGGGTGGGATCTGTATTAGTGTCAGTAATCGCTATTACTTTTACTCCTTTTTTCTTGGCTTCTTTTACCGCAGAAATATTATTAGCGGTATCTGCTATAAATATCGCGGCGGGAAGACCTTCCAAATCAACCAGACCACCAAATTTTGTTTCCAGATCTGCTATCTCTTTATCAAACTCCGCCCTCTCTTTTTTGGTGTATTTTTCCAACTCTCCTTTTTTTCTTTTCTCCCTTAATTCTTTAAAATAATCTATCCTTTTTTTAATTGTAGAAAAGTTTGTAAATGTACCTCCTAGCCATCTTTCTGTAATGTGGGGCAAATCGCATTCTTTCGCCGCCTCTTTAACAATACTCTTCAGCTGAACCTTGGTGCCTACAAAAAGAACCTTTTCACCGTCTGATATTATTTTATTTATAAAGTTTAGGGCCTCATCTAACTTCTCCTTGGTTTTTTCCAAATCAATAATATGGATATAGTTTCTCATTCCATAGATAAAAGGCTTCATATTAGGATGAACCTTTGAGGTCTTGTGTCCTAAGTGCAAACCGGCCTCAGCCATTTCCTCCAAGGTTTTCCTCGGGGTTTCTTTTTTTGTTTCTTTGGATGTTGGCATATTACTATAATATAGAATATAACATTTTTAACTGACCCGATCAAGGGTTTTCAATGCTTGATTATTTTCTGAAAGATGATATTATAACATTTGTATAATTAAATACAAGAATATGAAAAAAGAAATACATCCTAAATACTACAAAAAAGCCAAGGTTCAATGCGCTTGCGGAAACACTTTCACAGTAGGCTCCACCAAGGAGTTTGCGGAGACTGAAATCTGTTCTAAGTGCCATCCTTTCTATACTGGTAAAAAGAAAATTATTGACACAATGGGCAGAGTAGAAAAATTCAAAGAAAGGATGAAAAAAGCCAAGAAAAAATAACTATTCTTTCCGAGCCCGCGCTCACGAAAGTGACGCTTTTTGGCTATGGCTAATTTGAAACTCATCAAACAAGAGTATAACAGTGTCATAGAAAAACTCAATCAGCCCGAGGTGGTTTCAGATAGAAAAAAGTTGGAAGAGCTGGCAAAAAAACAAAAAGACTTATCTCCTATTGTTGAAGAGATAAAGAATTTGGAAAAAACGCGAAAACAGACCAAAGAAAGCCAAGAGATTATCGATTCTGAGAAAAACCCAGAACTTGTAGCCCTGGCCAAAGAAGAAATGATTACCTTGGAAGAAAAAGAAAAATCAATAAAAGACAAGATCTATTGCCTTTTAAAAGAAAAAGAAGAGGGTGCCTCCAACCCGGATGCTGTTATTGTAGAGATCCGGGCCGGGGCCGGAGGAGACGAAGCCGCTCTTTTTGTGGGAAATCTTTTTAGAATGTATTCTCGTTATGCAGAAAACCAGGGATGGACTCAAAAGATTCTAAATACCACGTCCACTGAATTAGGCGGGTATAAAGAGGTGGTTTTCGAAATTAAAGACAAAGAGGCCTTCGCTAAAATGAAATACGAAGGAGGCGTCCACAGAGTTCAAAGAGTTCCAGAGACGGAAAAATCAGGCAGAACCCATACTTCCACTGCCAGCGTAGCCGTGCTACCGAAAGCAAAGCCACAGGAAATAACTATTAGACCAGACGAGATAAAGATAGACCACTACAAGGCTTCAGGCCCTGGAGGACAAAATGTTAATAAAAGAGAGACCGCTATCAGAATTACCCATGTCCCCACCGGGGTTGTGGTAGGGTCCCAAACAGAAAGAAATCAACTCCAGAACAAAGAAAACGCTCTGGCCATACTCTCTGCCCGTTTGTTAGAAAAAAAGAGAGAGAAAGAAGAATCTAAAATAGGAGGAAAAAGGAAAGCCCAAATTGGAACAGCAGACAGATCAGAAAAAATCAGAACCTATAACTTCCCTCAAGACAGGGTTACAGACCACAGGATAAAAAAGACCTTCCATAACATTGAACAAATAATGGAAGGCGATTTGGACAAGATAATTGAAGCCCTAGAAAAAAATCTTTAAGAGGACTAACCCGCCCTTTCTAGTTGAGCGATATCTGATTCATATCTATCAACAATATTCATTACGGGATAGCCGTAATCTCTTTTGTAAATTTCTTTATAGTAAGAATTATACCAGTTAGGTCCTGCAAAATAGGAGAGAACCGCGTTAAACTCGCTGTTATAGCTATGATTGGTAGCCCCAGAATCTGATAAATAAACTGCGGCTGCCATAAAAGCATCTCTTATATTCCAAGGATCGGGCGCCCTGCCTATAAGGTGCTGGATCCTGTTTTTATACATTATCCAAGTTGACGGGATGAACTGGGCCGGTCCCATTGCTCCTCCGTATCCATAACTCATCGGACAAGAAACCGGAGTTTCATAAGGGTCTCTTCCAAGTTCTTTGGTTATAGCAAGAAACGGAGCGACGTCCCGGGAGGGCTTCATTACGCGCGCTACTGTTTTCCCGTTATAGGCGACAACTCCGCTACCCGTATTTTTATCTTTTAAATAACACTGGCCTACGTTCTTCCCTATATTAGACTCCTGGGTGAGTACTGCCAAAACAAGCTCTGCTCTGACATTAGTCGTCTTCTCTACCTGTTTTGCTATTTCATATGCTTCACCGAAAGTGGGAGCCTCGGGTACTCCTACCATTTCGAATATCCTATTTCTTATTTCTGCGGTTTTCTGCTGTACTTCCTGCTTTTCACGCAATTGCTGCTGATACTCTTGCTCAGTAAGCGCTAGATAATGTTCCTGCTTCTTTTTCGTCTCAGCATTCTGGGCTTTTTTAACCTGCTGAAGCTGTACCATTTTTTCTAAATCATTCTTCTCAACATCCAATTCCTCCTTCTTATTCTCGAGGTTTTCTTTCAAACTTTTAATGCTATCCAAAAGCTCTTTGTTTTTCTTGTTTAACATCTCCAGAGAAACAAGATCGTCAAAGAAATTCGAAAGATCCTCTTCGGCTAATAAAACCTCCACCGGAGATTTTTTATTCTGGTAGTGGATCGAGCGCAGGATCCCGCCTAGTTGTCCTTTCTTTTTAGCAATCTCTTGGGTAGTTTTCTCTATCGACTCCGAGGTATCCCCGATCTGAAGCCCCAAATCCTTGATAATTAAGTTGTTCTGGTAAATCTGATAATCAAGGCTATTGATCCGCTGCCTTAAGGAATAGATTGTGTTCTCAAGAGTTTTCTTTTCTTGACTGGTCTGGCCGAGCTCCTGCTCAATCTCCGCACTTTGTTCCTGATAATATTTCTCGCATTTTTCAAGCAGTTCGCGGCACTTCTCTTTGGAAAGATCCTCGCATTCTTTGTCAACTTTATCTATTTGACAAGCCTCGGAAAGATCCTCGCCACCAGAAACAAAAACCGGCAACAATAAAGCCGGCATAATAATCAAAGGAATAATGTGTTTAAAGAAACGAGTAAACATCGTCATTTTTTCTCTTCCTCGGGGGATTCCTCGGGTTGCTTCTCTTCCGAGGGCTCTTCAGAGGGCTCTTCTTCCTCTCCCACCTTCTCTACTTCTTCAACCTTCTCCTCTTCAACTGGCTGCTCTAATTCTTTCTCAACATCCTGAGGAGGAAGAACGTTGGCCACAATTTCGTCCGGCTCTCTCATTATCTCCACTTCATCAGAGATATTTAGATCTTTTACTAAAATTTCATCATCAAAAGTTTTTAGCGAGCTAACGTCAACTTTTATCTCATGGGGTAAATTCTGAGGTAATGCCTTTACTTCTACTTCCTGCATCTCCTCAACCAAGGTTCCTCCCAAATCCTTTACAGCCGGCGCCTCTCCTTCAAACACTATAGGGACGGTGGCTTCCACTTTCTCCGTTAAAATCGGCTGGTAGAAATCAGCATGAATAAAGTTATCACTTAAGGGGTCTCTATTTATATCATGGAGTAAAACGGTATGCTTTTTTCCTTCAAGATCAAGGGATATAAGGGTACTTTCACCTGCTTTTTCGTAGATAACTGAAAAATTCTTAAAATCAACCTGAATAGGCTGTGATTTCACTTTAGGCCCGTATAAGACAGCGGGCAATACGCCTTTTCCACGAAGGGTTTCTGGATTTCCTTTTTCTCTTTTCTTTGCCTTTAAAGTTAACATTTTATTCTTCTATTTGGATAATTTCTACAGGACAACTGTCTGCGGCTGCTTTATTGCATCCCAACTCATCAACTTCCTTCTCATAAGTATTTTTTTCTGAATTAAACTTGGCTCCCTTGGGCCGGGCTTTACTGCCTTCGGCTATTTCCCATTCCGAGGGACAGGCAGCCACACAGGCCCCGCAATTAATACATTTATCGTGTTTTTGGATAATTTTCATATTACAAAATTTATTCGCAAATGCAAACTAATATTTATAAGCACTGCTTTTTACCTTATAACAAACTCGTTAGAATAAATCTTTTGATCCTCCCTGAACTTCTGCTGAACGCTACAGCCCACACAGGCTGGGATTGCCAAAAGATACTCTCCCCCTACTTTGGGAGGAAGATTAATTGCAAAGGCCTTTATCCCAGAAGGATCGATGCATGTTTCTGCCACATCGTCTGAACATTCCTTATAGTTAAATCCATCGTAGCCGTCGCCTTTCTTTTGAAGATAAAACGGCGAACAAGAGGAAAAGCAAATCTTTTCGTCAGAGGTGTTTTCTATTTTCACCTTAAGCACGTCTTCGCCTTTTACATACTCTTGTTTGTCAGTGACCACCGTAACCTCCAATCCCTTTTTTGAAACAGAGCTTTCTTTGGTTATTCCCAGGACTAATATTAACACAATCAGCCCGAACAAGACTAGAGCAAAGAATATTGTGGATTTTTTGGAAAACATTTTCCTAAATCACTATACTATATTTTATTGAAACTGCCAAGTACCTTTATTTTCTCTTCGACCTTTTTCTGAACAGCACCTTGGGCCGCGGGAAGAATATTATAGGGCTTTAGGGTCTTTCCTTTGATCTTCTCAGCTATTGCTGTCTTCCAGGCCACCCTTAATTCTGTATTGAAGTTCACCTTTGCTATCCCTTCTCGAATTGCGTTTTTCAGTTCTTTTTTAGAAAGCCCTGATCCTCCATGAAGCACCAAAAAACAGTCAGTTAACCTTTTAATTTCTGCCAAACGATCCAAATCAAGTTTAGGCATTTCTTTATACACCCCGTGCACATTCCCGATCACAGGGGCTAGGCTGTCTACTTTTGTTTCTTTTACAAAAGAGGCCGCCTGGTCGGGTGAGGTCAAATCTTTCTCTTTTATTCTGACCTGCCTCTCTTTAAAAGAAGAGTCTCCTGAAAAAGCGCCCACTTCCCCCTCAACCAGAACCTTGTTTTTGTGAGCAAAAGCAACTATCTTTTTGGCGTTTTCTTTATTCTTTTCGAAAGAGAGATCTGAGCCATCGTAGTGAACAGCAGAATATCCCAGTTTTATGGCTTCTTTAAGCCAGGATAATTCCTTCCCATGGTCAATATTCAAAAAGGCCTTTACCCCACCATAATTCATCTTAGAGATTTCTGCCAAAGCCAAGGCCTCTTTAAGGCCCAAATATCTGCTCTCCCCTCCGGAAGTGCCTAAAATAACAGGGCTTTTCATTTTTTTGGCTGAAGCAAGGATGCCTCGCAACTGTTCTAAGGTGCAAAAATTAAACTGACCGATGGCCCACTTCTCCTTTTGGGCCTTTTTAAGATAATCTTTTAAAGACATTATAGTTTCTTCTTTCTAACTTTAACTTTTTCGAAGTTTTCGCCCCTAGCCAACAGCCCCTGTTTGGCGCCCCGCCGGCTAAGACATTTAGAGGCGTTGGCAGTGCCTAACTGAATGGCATACTCGATACTTCCCTCGGATTTGATAAGCCCCGAAAGAAATCCTGAACCAAAGGCATCTCCTGCTCCGGTTTTATCAACCACCTTGGTTTTAACAGAGCCTGCTTTGTATAGATGTTTTCCGTCAGAAACAGTCACCCCCTTCTTGCCTTTTGTCATTATGACAATACCGGGGCATAGTTTGTCCAATTTTGTGAATATCTTTTCTTCTTTTTCATAAGGCACCTTTGTTAGCTCCGAAGCCTCTGACTGATTTAATAAAAGAATATCGCTCTTTGCTACAATCTTTTTCAGAGCGATCCTGAGCATAGAAAGCTGAGCGCTACTCGGATTAAAAAGAGTCCTGATGTTATTCTCTCTGGCAAAGTCCATTATCACCTTGGTCATTTTAGCCAATTCTCCGGAGAAAGGCGCAAGATAAAACCATTCTGCCTTGAGTTTGGCCCAAGGCAAATCTTCCTTAGAAAGGAAACCCGAAGCTCCCCTATAAACAATAATGGTTCTGTCTTTTTTGGGAACATTAAGAATAACTGAGTGGTTGGTGGGTGCCTTTTTTGTCTTTAAAACAAACTGGCAATTAACCCCCATTTTTTCTATCTCTTCTATGATCTCTTGACCAGCCCGGTCTCTTCCTATTCTTCCGCAATAGGCAACCTTAAACCCCTGCTTAGAGAAACTGGCAGCAGAATTTGAGCCCCCGCCACCCGAATCAAAGGAGATGTCTTTCGCCTCCACCTTGGAAGCAAAATTAAAACAAAGGCCTTTTCTCGTAGAGAACCTTTTATCCTTTAAAATCTTGAACTTTTCCGGAGTAACAAATATATCCCAGGTGACAGAACCGAAAGTAATTACATCAAACATCTTTTTCGCTTAAAATTAGTATTGTTTTCATAACAGCATCGGGCGACAAAGACATGGAAGGAATTCCCTCTTTTATTAAAAATTTAGCAAAAGAAGGTAAAGACGAAGGAGCATCTCCGCAGATGCCGCAGTATTTGCTTTGAGCGTTGCAAATACTTATTGTTTTGCTTATCATTTTCTTAACCGTAGGATCTCTTTCGTCTCCGACATAAGATATTCTTCCGTTGTCCCTATCAAGCCCTAAAGAAAGCTGAGTCAAGTCATTGGATCCGATACTCACTCCATCAAATATTTCTAAAAACTGATCAATTAAAATAACATTGGAGGGAATCTCGCACATAACATAAACATTTAGGTTCTTTCCCTTCTCTAGCCCCTGTTTTTTCATAATGCCCAGTGTTTTCTTCCCTTCCTCGGTTGTTCTACAGAAGGGCACCATTACATTAATATTCTTCAACCCGAAAACCTCTCTTGCCCTTTTTATGGCCTGGCATTCCATTTCAAAAGCAGGCCTGAATTCCTCACTGATATATCTGGAAGCTCCCCTGAAACCTAACATGGGGTTGGCTTCTTCTTTTTCAAAGAGTTCTCCTCCGATTAAATTTTTATACTCATTGCTCTTAAAGTCTGAAAATCTTACTATCACTTCTTTGGGATAAACAGAGGAGGCAATCTGGGCTACTCCTTCTGCCAATTCCTTTACGAAAAACTCTCTTTTGTCTTTGTGCTCTACGGTTACTTCTTTTATTTCCTTCTTGGTTTTCTTATCTTTTAAATTCTCAAAATGATAAAGGGCCAAAGGATGAGCCTTTATCTTTTCTGCGATTATGAACTCCTCCCGGGCTAAGCCGATCCCCTCTACCGGAAGGCTGGCAAACTTAAAGGCTGCCTCGGGCGCTCCGATATTCATCACTATCTTGGTCTTTAAGTCAGGAATCTTTCCCAAATCATACTCTTTCACCTTAAAAGGAATTTTCCCTTTAAAGATTCTCCCACTTCTGCCTTGAGTACAATCCACAGTTACTATATCCCCTGTTTTTAAATCTTGCGTAGCCTTGCCTGTGCCTACAATGGCAGGAATGCCCAATTCTCTAGCTACGATAGAAGCATGGCAAGTTTTGCCTCCTTCGTCTGTAATAATAGCTGCGGCTTTTCTCATTATGGGAACCCAGTCGGGGTCTGTCATTTGAGTAACCAAAACCTCACCCTCTTTAAACTTTCCTATCTGGGACACATCGGGAATAACCTTAACCTTGCCTGTGCCGATTTTATCTCCCACTGCTATCCCTCCCAAAAAAGGCTTTTCTGGGGCGTCGATTATGTACTCTTTGTAGGTGTTCTTTTTCTGGGCAGCGTGAACTGTTTCCGGACGAGACTGGACAATAAATAGTTCCCCGGTCTTCCCGTCCTTGGCCCATTCTATGTCCTGGGGCATCCATTTGTTAAACTTTTTAGAATAGTGGTCTTCTATTAATTTTGCCCAGCGGGCCAAGGTCAGAACCTCTTCGTCTGTCAAAGAAAATTTCAACTGCTTAGATTTTTTCACTTTGCTTTCTTTAAGCCCGCCTTTGGCAGCATACTCATACATACGATCTTTTCTTCCCAGATTTTTCACTATTATAGGCTTAAATCCCTTTTCCAAAGTGGGCTTGAAAACATAAAACTCATCAGGAGTAATTTTCCCTTGAACTATCATCTCCCCTATCCCCCAAACGGAGTTTACCAAAACAACATTAGGAAATCCGGTTTCTGTATCTAGGGTAAATATTATTCCAGAAGAAGCGAGATCCGATCTCACCATTTTTAAGATCCCTATAGAAAGAGCAAACTTTAAGTGATCTATCCCTTTCCCCTCTCTATAGGAAATAACGCGGTCGTTAAAAGTGGAAGCCAGACATTTCTTGATAGAATCCAATAAGTTCTTATGCCCTTTAATATTTAAAAAAGTCTCAAATTGGCCGGCAAAAGAAGCATCGGGCATATCTTCAACTACCCCGGAAGACCTTACTGCTACATCTGGGTTCTTGCCGTATCTTTTCTGCAGGTCTTTGTATGATGCGATAATTTCTTCTTCCAGATCTTTGGGGAATTTGGAATCTAAGATCAGTTTTCTTGCTTTCTTTCCTGTCTCCTGAAGACTTTTTATGCTCTTTGGATTGTATTTTCCAAAGAGATCTTTTAGTCTTTTATCTAAATTATTTTCTTTCAAGAAATGCCAGTATGCTTTTGTAGTCAGAGCAAATCCCTCCGGCACATTAACCCCTTTTTCAGAAAGAGCTCCGTACATTTCCCCCAAAGAGGCGTTTTTCCCGCCTACTTCAGGAACATTTTCAAAATTAACCTCTTTAAGCCAAAGTATGTAGTTCTTTTTATCCATAATTTGTTTTATTTCTTTAAATCGCACTTAGGGCAGACAAAAGACAGAATAAATTCATTCTGCCCCCGGGAAAGATCCCTTATCAGATGAATCTTTTTATCCTTTCCACACTTGGAGCACTTCAGTTGTGCGTCCCCGCCCAAGTCTTTTACTAATTCTTCAAGATCTTCTGTTTTTTTAGGCTCTATTGTATAGCTCTTCTGAGCCCCCAGAAGAATCTTTATTCTCCGGATAACCTCTACCGGCGAGACGTTGGCTGCGGAAATGAAATCTTTTGCTTCAAGTTCCATGGCTTTTAACTTATCCTCTCTTCTCTCTAGTTGGGCAAAGATTATCACTGGAATTTGAGCAATATCTTCATCTTTCTTCATGGCCTCCATCACCTCAAAGCCCCCCATTTCAGAGAGAAGCACGTCCAATAAAACCGCGTCAGGCTTTTCTTTTTTGATTAGACTCAAGGCCTCTTTCCCGTCTTTCGTCTCCAAAACTGAAAAGTTCTCCTTTGTTAGTACTTCGTAATAAGCCTCTCGAATAAAATCGTTGTCAACGGCGATTAATATTTTATTCTCTTTGGCCATTATATATTCTTAATTTTATTAGCAATAGCCCATTCTTCATCGGGCTTTACTCTTAAGACCTTTGTATTGTTTAAAATATTTATATTTGATATTTTTTTCCTGATTTTGGCAGATCCCCATCCAATAGTACCCGTAAATACCAAAAGGTCACATCCTCCCATAATAGCGAAATAAGAGCCTATAAATTTCTGAACAGAATAAACAAAGACATCTAGGGCTAATTTGGCTTTTTTGTCCCCTCTCTTTATCTTTTCCAAAATCCTCAGCATATCTCCTTCCCCGCAAATTCCTTTAAGCCCTGACTCGCTATTAAGGATATTTTTTGCCTTCTTTAGGCCCAATCTGTCAACTAATTCCAGAACCACTCCCGGGTCAAGATCGCCAGGCCTGGTCATCATTGCTACTCCTCCTAAGGGAGTAAGCCCCATAGAGGTGTCAACGGCTTTCCCTTTATTAATAGCCGTAACGCTGGATCCCCCGCCCAAATGGCAGGTTATTATCTTCAGATTTTTAAACTTTCCTTTTGAGGCCTGGCGAGCCGCATATTCATGAGAGATGCCGTGAAACCCAAACCTTTGAAGCCCTACCTTAGAAGGCAAAGGATAATTCTTGCTTACTTTTAAAAGATCCTTGTAAAATCCGGTGTCAAAAACTGCAAACTGGGAGGCTTCAGGCAGTTCTTTCTGGCTTACTTTAATCCCTAAAAGATTATAGGGATTATGAAGAGGCGCCAGGCGGTTAAGTCTTCCCAATTCTTTTATCTTCTTAGGATTAATCTTCACAGGTTCTCTAAAGTCTCCTCCGTGGACAAACCTATGGCCCACTTTTTCAATCTCCCCCGTGTAGTCTTTTAACCTAGAAAGTTCTTTTATTAAAAATTCTTTATACTGGCTGGTGTCAGAAACCCTTTTCTCGCCGTCTTTTATCCGCTTTAACCCCTTATCATAAAGAGCCCATTTTATTGACTGGCTTCCGCAGTTCAGTATCAGTATCATATTTCCAGTATGCCTTCTCCTTTTTTATTAATACCGGCAGCATTCCCTTCGTCTGTATCTATTTGAGCCGCCATTCTGTAATCTTTATCAATTCTCACTTTTACATTATGAAAAGTAAGTCCTCTTTTCCCTTTTATCTTCAAGGAAACAAAATCCCCCTGTTTGAGGCCCAATTCTTTTGCTTCTTCGGGACTGGCGTGAAGATGTCTGTGGGGCACAATAACCCCTTCTTTCAGGTCCGCTTCCCCGGCAGGTCCCTTTAAGACAGCGCTACAAGAACCCTCCAAACTCCCCGACTCTCTTATTACCGGCCTCACCCCGCAACTGATAATGTCTGTGGTGGAAAACTCCGCTTGGGTTTTCTCTCTTACCGGACCCACTATTCTTACTTCAGGGAAAACACAAGACCCTACTTTTATTTCCAACGTTTCTTTTGCGGCAAAGTCATGGGGCTGGCTAAGATCTTTTAATTTTGTTAATTCATACCCTTCCCCGAAGAGTTTCTCTAAATGATCCTGGGATAAGTGGATGTGTCTGGCAGAGACTTCGACTAAAACCTTTTTCATAGATAAAGAAAAGTTTAACTTCCTTTATTATAACTCTTTTGGAAGAAATAATAAAGAAGGATTGATCGTATCTTCAGCTTATAGACTCCCTTATTTATTTAAGATAATAACGACAGCCGCAGAGAGACCTTTTTTATTGACTGTTCGCTTTATTATACTATAATGTGCATATGCGGTTCTTTTAATGTTTTCGGCGATAGAAGCAGGAATATCGGGAAACGGACAACCCGTCTAGGTCCCTCCTGGCAAAGGCAGCTCTGTTAAAGGGTGGGCAGTCCGGGGCGCGTTGCCCAACTGCCAGCAGTCTGTAGCCTGAGGTTTTCTCGCCTACGGCGCTTACAGCCAGTGTCGGCTGGCTGGAAATCTTATCGGAGTAACCAGGAGTAGCCACTATCTTTCCTGAGCGGGCAAAGATCCCTGGTGAAGAGATTTGATGGGAGAACCCCTAGTTCCGCTATAAGCGGGAGACAAAGGCTGAATTCCCCGATCCCGAGGGTCTGGCCAGGCTATCGCCGATAACAAAACCCCGTGGAATAATCCACGGGGTCTTTTTATACAATATTATAATCTCTTGGCTATATAAGAGGCGAATTCTGCCAGTCGGCAGGAATAACCGAATTCATTATCGTACCAGGAAACTACCTTAACCAGATTTCCTTTTGCTTTTGTCTGGGGAAGGTCTACAACAGAAGAATAAGAATCTCCCACATAATCTTTGGAAACAAGGGGATCTTCCTCTACGCGGAATATGCCTTTAAAGTTGTCGTTCTCTGAGGCCTTCTTAAAACAGTCGTTTATTTCCTCATCAGAAGCCGCTTTCTTCAAGGTGACTACAAGATCAAGAAGCGACACGGTAGGAGTAGGAACCCTTACTGCAATGCCGTCTAATTTCCCTTCCACTTCCGGAATAACCTGGCCTATGGCCTTGGCAGCCCCGGTGGTAGTAGGCACTATGTTCAGAGCGGCGGCTCTGGCCCGCCTTAAGTCTTTATGAGGAAGATCTAATATATTCTGATCGGTGGTATAGCTGTGAATAGTGGTCATAAAGCCGGTCTCTATGCCAAAGTTGTCGTTTAATATCTTAACCACAGGAGCCAGACAATTGGTGGTGCAAGAACCCATATCAACCACTTCGTCTTTCCCCGGGTCAAACTTATCTGCGTTCACTCCCAAAACATAACTTGGAATTCCTTCTGATTTCCCGGGGGCTGAAATCACCACCTTTTTGGCCCCGGCTGTGATATGTTTTTTGGCGTCTTCTAACTTCCGGAATACGCCCGTGCACTCTAAAACAACATCTACTCCCAGATCTTTCCAGGGGAGTTTTTCCGGATCCTTTTCAGAGAGCACCTTAAACTTCTTTCCGTCAACAGTAATACTCTCTTGGTCGGCCTCAATCTCCTTCCCGTAGCGTCCGTACACAGAATCGTATTTTAATAAATGGGCTAAGGTTTCGTTGTCTGTAAGATCGTTAAGGGCCACTACCTCTACTTCAGGGTCTTCAATCAAGCACCTGAAAGTAGAACGGCCTATTCTGCCAAACCCATTGATTGCAATTTTAACCATAAATTAATCTTGAATATTTAATAATTCTTTGATTTTCTCCTTGTTGAAGCCTATAACGATTTGTCCGTTAATATCTACTACCGGCACTCCCATCTGACCGGACTTCTCTTTCATCTCTTCTAGGGCCTTAGGATCTTGGGAGACGTCTACTGCTTCAAACTCTATTCCCTTTTCTTTTAAGTACTCTTTCAATGTCTCACAATAGGGACACGAAGGCGTTGAATATACTTTAACCATAATTATATCTGATCAACCAGGCTTTTAACCTGGTCGCATACGTTACTGGGCTTGTTATCTGTCAAACTACAAAGAAGAGCTGTTAAATTGTCTTTTTCCTGCTCTTCTCCCCCAGTTTCTCCAGAACCCACTCTGTAATATTTGCATCCTATGACGAGGGTAGGAACGCCTCCTGAGCTGTACTTTTGAAATACCTCAGAATCTGTTTCCTGATCGTCCATGTTGTCATGAAAAGAAATTTCATCTCCGAACTTTTCTGCCACCTCTCTAACAACGGGGTGCTCCCAGCTACAGTGGGGACAACTCTCCGAGCCGAAAAAGTAGACCACAGGCGCTCCGTTTTCTTCACAAACGCTATCTTCTGATACAGAGAACTGTCCTATAGTGGTTCCTTCGCTTTTAGCCGCCAAGGGGGTCTCCGCCAAATTAACAACATCGGGAAAGAATAATTCCCCGTCTTTGGTGGCATAAGAAGTAATTTCTTGATCTTGAATTGAAAACTTTATCCGGTAAAGCCCTTTTTCTTCTCCCACTTCAACTAAAGAGGCTTCTGCCTGCCCTCTTAAAATATTCTGATTCACAAAATCTATTATTGTGGCGGCAGCCTGATCCGAAGGAAGGGTATTGGCCTGGTCTTCTTCTACCTTGCACTCTGTGACTTGGGTATAAACTAGGGCGCCTCCTACTAAAACACCTGCTATAATAACGGCTAAAGGGACTATAATTTTATTCTGCATTTGTTTTTGTATTAGTTGTTTTTTATCGCTGATTAACATTTTAGCAAATCACTTCTCTTTTGCAAGTTGCATAATTTTGTCCATAACTTTTTCCTGGGGAAGAACACCAATGGCGCCCTTTGCGCATTCTTTCCCTGAAAAAGATTCGATCTCATCTGCAATAGAACCATAAACAAGAAGGGGTGTGGGATCTTTGGAGTGGTCTTTTACCTCGCAAGGAGTGGAATGGTCCGCTGTCACCGCCCAGACAATGTTTTTGTCTTGGGAAAGGACAGGAAGTTCCTTGTCGATCTTTTCTATAAAATCTCTTTTGCCTTCACAGTCTCCGTCGTGTCCCAAAATGTCTGTTGCCTTAATGTGGCAAAAAACAAAGTCGTATGTTTTCAAACACTCGTTAACTGAATTAAACTTACTCTTAATATTGGTATCGATTCCGGCCGTGGCCCCCTTTGGCTCGACTAAATCCATGCCCGCCAGCCTGGCCACTCCTTTATAGAGCCCTCCGCCTGCAACACAGCAACCCTTTATCCCGTATTTCTCTTCAAAGCCCCTTGTCTTCTTATAAACTCCAGCACCTCTTACTAAAAGATAATTAGCAGGAAGCTCTCTCTCTTTATTAAAGGAATGTTCTTTTAAAATCTGATGGGCTTTTTCAATAAACTTATTCAGAACCTGAGCAGTAAACTCCCCTTCCTTTGAAGTTGGATTTACTTCCTTAACTTTAACTCCTGGTTTTTTAGGGTCGTTCTTTTCCACCTTGTCGGAAAGTTCCTTTCCTCTCATTACGAGAGCCGCCCTGTGGCTGAGAGAGTCTTTAATTAAAAACTGAACTCCGTCGATTTCGATTCCGGAGAGGGCCTCAACCAAAGGCTTTTTCCCTTTAATCCTTCCGGCTCTTCTGTCTTTAATAACCAAATCCCGATCCACTGTGGCAAAATTCGCTCTAAAGGCGAGATCCCCTTCTTCTAATTCCATGCCGCATCCTGCTGCCTCATAAGGACCTCTTCCCAGAAAGCTTTCTTTAAGACCCAACAAGGCAATATGGGTACCCTCTGAGGTGGGTTTTTTCTCAAAGGGAAATTGAAAAACCTCAACTAGGCCGCAAACACCCTGCTCCGCCCACTTATCAAGATTAGGGGTAGCAGCGGCCTCAAGGGGAGTTTTGCCCCCCAAAGAGGAAACGGGCCTGTCCCCCAACCCGTCTATAACCGTTAAAACTATTTTTTTCATAATTTCTTAAATTATGGCAATTACCCTGTGTAGGAAAATAGGAGCGGGAGCGACGTAAGAAACCGAGAGGTTTCTTAATCTGGGGGTCGGGGCAATTGCCTTTTTCATAGACTATCTATTTCCAAAAGCCTGTTGTACTTGGCAACTCTTTCCCCTCTTGCCGGAGCCCCTGATTTAATAAAGTCGGCTCCGATTCCTACGGCCAAATCCGCGATAAAGTCATCGCAGGTCTCCCCGGACCTATGAGAAACCATAACCTTCCAGTTATAGTCTTTTGCCAAATCAAAGGCCTCTACTGCCTCAGACAAGGTTCCTATCTGATTAGGCTTTAAGAGAAGCCCGGAGCAATAATCTTCGGCTTTTTTAATCCTCTCTGTGTTGGTAGTGGTTAAGTCGTCCCCGATGACAAGAAGATTATCTCCTATTTTATCTTTTAACATCTGCCATCCCTCCCAGTCATCCTCTGCAAAGGGGTCTTCCAGGGAGATAATGGGATAATTGTCTAAAAGTTCTTGGTAAAAAGAGAGTAGTCCTTCTTTGGTAAAAACCGTCCCTTGCAAATAGTATTTCCCTTTTTTGTAGAACTGGCTGGCAGCGCAGTCTAGAGCTATATCGGCCTTGACGCCTGTTCTCTTAATAGAAGTTACAATAATATCAAGAGCCTCTTGTGAAGAGGCAACAGGAGGGACAAACCCTCCTTCGTCTCCAATATTCACAGCCCCCACGCCGTAGGCTTCTTTTAACAACTGTTTTAGGTTCTGGTATATAGCAGAACCTGCTTTAATCTTTTCTGAAACGCTTTCTCCTTCAGGAACCACCATAAACTCTTGGATCTCCAAGCCGCCTCCCGCATGAACTCCTCCGTTGATAATATTAAAAGCAGGACTAATATTAAGATTAGCCTCTTCCTGAAAGCTCTCTTTTATATAGTTATAAAGGGGTTTTCTCTCAGAGGCAGCTCCCGCCCGGCATACAGCAAAAGAAACGGGCAGAATAGCGTTCGCTCCCAGGCTTGACTTATCTCCCAGCCCGTCCAGCCCTATTAATAATTCGTCTATGCCTTTTTGGTCTTCAACATCTTCGCCCTTCAACTCGGGAGCAATTTTGTCTTCAATATTAAAAATGGCAGTTTGAGTTTTAACCTCTACTGCCTCATGTTTTCCGGTAGAAGCACCGGAAGGAGCTGAGGCCGCAAAAATCCCTCTTTCTGTTTCCAAACTGACCTTAACCGCTGTTTCGCCCCTGGAGTTTAATATCTCTCGGGCTGTAATTTTCTGAATCTTGTCTCCCATTATTTTATATCCTGTAAATAGTTATAGGAAGACAGGGCCGCCTTGGCTCCCTCGCCTGCTGCAGTTACTATTTGCTTGAACTTGCCGGAGTTGGCGTCTCCCACAGCATAAAGCCCCGGGGTCTTGGTCCGGCAGGTCTCATATTCCACCTTGATTTCGTCCCTTTCGTCGAACTCGACAAGCCCTTTTACAAAAGCCGTAGCCGGCTGATATCCAATTTCTACAAACACCCCTTTCACAGGAATCTCTTTTTTCTCTTTTGTTTTTGTATCCTGGTAAGTAATAGATTCTACAAAATCCTTCCCTTCTATCTTTTTCAACTGGGCATTGGTTATTAGTTTGCATTTTCCTGTTTTAGACACCCTCTCTTGGTTGTCCTTGTCTGCCTGGGCTTTCCCGCCATATTCTAAAATATATATCTTATTAACATAGTTGGCTAAAAAGATTGCGGTCTCAAATCCGGAGTTCCCTCCTCCGATAACAGCCACATCCTTGTCCCGGAACATGGGACCGTCGCATATCGCACAATAACTTACCCCCTTGCCAACAAATTCCTTCTCCCCTGGCGCCTCCAGAGGACGAGGGTCAGACCCTGAAGCCACAATTACAGAATAAGACTTAAACTTCTCTTTATCGGCGGTGGTGACTATAAATTCTTTTCCTTCCTTTTCTACATTCACAACCTCTCCCCTTTTTTGTTCAATATCTTGAACTTCCATATGCTCTTTAAACTTCTCGACCAAATCCTGTCCCGGAATACTCTTAAAGCCAGGATAGTTTTCAATATCTACCGCCTTCACCGCCATGTGCCCTCCAAAACCTTTAGTTATGAGAAGAATATTCATTCCCTGCCTTCCGGCGTATATACCGGCTGTCATGCCGGCAGGACCTCCTCCTATAATAATTAAGTCATAAGTCATATTTCTTTATTATACATCTTTAAAAACGAAGAAACAATAATACTATTGACAAACAATATAAATATGATATATTAATAAAAGTTCTTTTTAAAACTAACTAAGGAGACACGAAATGATCGGCGAAAAGACAATGTTCTTTCTTTTGGCTTTCCTGACAGTAGGAGCGATAGTCTTCGTCTATCTGCTCCACGCGATGGTGCCTGAATTTTTCTCCCCCCAGGCAGAGGGAGAAAGACCGGGAGAAGCAAACTTTATCTTCCTCCTGATTATCATCATCACCGCAGTCTCAACAGTCTGCCAGGGGATCCGATCTTTCCGTAAAAAGCCCAAATCCTAAAACACAAAGTCCCGCTCAAAAGCGGGACTTTTCTATTACTTAAATTCCCTAGACAGAAAGCCATCCTCCGTCTACCACTAGAGTAGATCCTGTAACATAAGAAGCGTCGTCTGAGGCTAAAAACAGCACCGCTTTGGCTATTTCCTCAGGTTTCCCCACCCTATGCATGGGCACCCTTGCTAAAATGGCTTTTTCCTGATCAGGGTCCTGCTTTATGGGATCTATCATAGGCGTTTCAATAACACCCGGAGAAATAGCATTAACCCGGATATTATGCTCTGCCAACTCCCCCGCCAATTCCTCTGTCATGGCAACAATACCTCCTTTGGAAGCGCAGTAATGGGCAAGGTTAGCAAACCCTACACCCACCTGGCCCATAGCCACGGAAGCAATATTAACTATAGCGCCTGATTTTTGGTCTGCCATCACCTTTGCTGCAGCCTGGCTGCACAAAAAGTATCCTTTTAAATTAATATCAATGGTTTTGTCCCAGTCTTCTTCTGTCATTTCAA
>CAYXTC010000011.1:0-19224 GCA_964468405.1 uncultured Candidatus Saccharibacteria bacterium
AACAAATGCTTTGATCAAGATACCTCCTGGCCTGCCGATTAATGCGTTTGACTAAAGCATTGGCAGTGTTAGAATAAAAGTGCCCCCATTCGTTTCTAATTAAATTCTGGACTATAGTTTTTCAAAAGGGAGTCTTAAATCTGTATTTGCCGTGGCAAGTGCATGCGGACACCCACCTGGAATGTTTTTCCTAGAATTTACCTTAGAAACGGTGGGGTTTTTAAATAAAAAATCTGTCCTTAAGACAGAAATCTGTCGGGGTGCTGGGAATTGAACCCAGATCACACGCACCCCATGCGTGCATAATGCCATTATACTACACCCCGAATAGTTATTTGTTTTCTACTTTACCTTTTTTGTTAAGAGCCTTAAGACATTTGCTGCAGGCTTTTACTCTTTTTCCAGAAGGCAAAGTAACCCAATGTAAATTAGGGTATTGCCTTCTCTTAGTTGTTGGATTGTATTTACCGCGGAGTTTTACTCTTCGCTGGACCATCATTGATCCTTTTCCGCAGATTGCGCATTCTTTTGCCATATGTAGAGATAGTAGCAATAAAAACAACCTTTGGCAACCCCTATGATAAATGATATAATTATTTCTTGTATATGGGAGACGTAGAGTTTAAAATCTTTTTGTATTTGATTATAGTTTTTTCTGCTGTATTCCACGAGTACTGCCATGGCTGGATGGCTTATGCTTTAGGTGATCCTACTGCCAAATATTCCGGACGCCTTACACTTAATCCCTTAAAACATATCGACCCCATAGGAACTGTTATCTTGCCGCTTTTTTTATTGTTTTTCATGGGAGGGTTTATTGGCTGGGCAAAACCTGTACCTTATAACCCGTATAATCTGAAAGACCAAAGATGGGGATCTACCAAGGTGGCCCTTGCCGGCCCCGGCTCTAACATCCTGATAGCATTGGTGGTAGGTTTGTCTTTAAGGTTTCTTCCTGTCTCGGGGTTAGCCCTAGTGGCTCTCCACTGGGTTGTCTTTGTGAATATCTTCTTGGCCCTTTTTAATCTCATTCCTCTTCCTCCTCTAGACGGTTCCAAATTGATAATGGATCTTTTCCCGCGCTCTCAAGCGATTAGGGCGCTGGGGCAGTCTTTTGTGGGGATATTCTTAGCCATTATGCTGGCCCTATGGATACTTTCACCCCTTTCTCAAGTTGCTTTCAGACTTATTGTGGGAAACTCCTTTTTGGCTGTTGGGTTTTAGTTATTGACATCTATTTTTGATTCTGATAATCTATAAAACTATACAAGGCGATAGCGCTGAATTATTTTGTTATGCCTACCATTCATCAGTTACTGAGAAAAAAAAGAAAAAAGCCCAAGGCTAAAGCAACAGCCCCGGCTTTGAAATACGGATTCAATACTTTAAAGAATAAGCCTAGCAAATACAACTCTCCTTTTAAAAGGGGGGTTTGTGTCAAGGTGTTTACTGTTACTCCCAAGAAGCCGAACTCTGCTCTAAGAAAGGTGGCCAGGGTAAGACTGAGCAACGGCACTGAGGTTTCAGCCTATATCCCGGGAGAGGGACACAACCTTCAAGAGCACTCCGTGGTTTTGCTAAGAGGGGGAAGAGTTAAAGACCTTCCTGGTGTCAGATATCATGTAGTAAGAGGAGTCTTGGATACGGGGGGGGTTGAAGACAAGACCCAATCAAGAAGTAAATACGGAACTAAGAAAAAAAGTAAATAATCATGCCAAGCTCTAAAGAGATTAAACAACATCCCGTAATTCCAGATCCTGTTTTCGGAGACGAAACAGTGTCTAAGTTTATAAACTACATTTTAAGGAAGGGGAAGAAGGCAACTGCCAGAAAGGTTGTTTACGCTTCTTTTGATATTATTAAAGAAAAAACCAAACAGGATCCAGTAGAAGTTTTTAAAAAAGCAATTGAAAATGTTACTCCTTCTCTGGAAGTAAAGCCCAAGAGAGTGGGAGGGGCTACTTATCAGGTTCCTACAGAAGTAACAGGAAAAAGAGGACTGGCGCTTTCTCTTAGATGGATTATCCAAGCGGCCAAAACAAAGAAAGGCAAGTCCTTGGCAGAGAACCTAGCCCAAGAGATTATGGATGCTTCCAAAAACGAGGGGACATCTATTAGAAAGAAAGAAAACATGCATCGGATGGCAGAAGCCAACAGAGCCTTTGCCCATTTTGCCTGGTAATTAAATTAAATACTATGCCAAGACAATATCCAATAGAAAGAGTTAGAGACATAGGGATTATCGCTCACATTGATGCCGGAAAGACAACCGTTACCGAGCGGGTTCTTTTTTATACTGGAATCTCCCATAAAATAGGAGAAGTTCATGATGGGGCAGCCATTATGGACTGGATGGAGCAGGAGAAGGAGAGGGGCATTACCATTACTTCAGCCGCTACTACCTGTTTTTGGGTTCCCAGTGATCAGGAAAAAAAGAAAGAAAACGAATACCGGATAAATATTATTGATACTCCGGGCCACATTGACTTCACAGTTGAAGTCCAGAGATCTTTAAGAGTTTTGGACGGGGCGGTAGTAGTTTTCGACGGAGTAGCCGGAGTTGAACCCCAGTCTGAGACAGTCTGGCATCAGGCAGACAAGTATCAAGTTCCCAGGATCTGTTACATCAATAAACTAGACAGAACAGGAGCCTCTTTTGAGAAGAGTTTCAACTCTGTTTTAGAAAAATTAACCCCTAAAGCAGTTTCTCTTCAGATTCCCATTGGAGAGGAGTCAGACCATGAGGGCGTAATCGATTTGGTTAAAATGAAGGCCGTTAGGTTTGAAGGAGATTTTGGCCAGATAATTAAGGAAGAGGAAATCCCGGAAGACCTTAAAGAAAAAGCCCAGCAATGGAGAGACAAAATGATCGAAAAGATCGTAGCAGAAGACGAATCTCTCCTGGAAAGATATCTGGGAGGAGAGGAGATTTCAGGAGAAGAACTGAAAAAAATTCTTAGAGAAGCAACAATTAACTATAAATTAGTTCCTGTACTTTGCGGCACCGCCTTAAAGAATAAGGGAACCCAGCCCTTGCTTGATGCAGTAATCGACTATCTGCCCTCGCCTCCGGAAAGGCCTCCGGTAGAAGGGCTAAAACCCAAGACAGAGGAGAAAGATACCAGAGAGGCAAAGGACTCAGACCCCTTTGCTGCTTTGGTGTTTAAAATAGCAGCAGATCCTTATGTGGGGACTCTGGCCTATTTCAGAGTATATTCTGGGACCTTATCTAAAGGATCTTATGCCTACAACCCTATCACCAAAGAGAAAGAAAGGATAGGAAGAATAATTAGGATGCATTCTGCAGAAAGAGAAGAAGTGGAAGAGGTATATGCCGGAGATATCGCAGCCACAGTGGGGTTAAAGAATACTAAGACGGGTGACACCCTTTGTGATGAGAAAAACCCCATAATCTTAGAGAAAATAGAGTTCCCAGAACCTGTTATTTCAATCAGAGTAGAGCCTAAATCCAAAGAAGACCAAGAGAAAATGGCTGTTGCCCTTCAAAGGCTGGCAGAAGAAGATCCCACTTTCCGTGTTAAGGGAGACATCGAGACAGGGGAAACCATAATTTCTGGAATGGGGGAGTTGCACCTTGACGTCATTATTGACAGGATGAAAAGAGAGTTTAAGGTAGAGGCCAACGTAGGCAGGCCTCAGGTTGCCTATAGGGAAACCATCAAACAAGAGAGCGAGGCAGAAGGGAAATATATTAAGCAAAGTGGCGGAAGAGGACAATACGGGCACGTAATATTAAAAGTTGCTCCCAGAGAAGAAGGGGAAGGATTCGAGTTTGAGAACCAGATTAAAGGAGGATCTATCCCCCAAGAGTTTATTCCTGCAGTGGAAAAGGGCATAAAAGAGGCTATGGACAATGGCATAGTGGCAGGGTACCCCATGATAGACATCCAGGCCGCGCTTTTGGACGGATCTTTCCATGAGGTTGATTCTTCAGAAAATGCTTTTAAAATTGCAGGCTCTATGGCTTTTCAATCAGCGGCCAAGAAAGCAAATGCTGTGCTGTTGGAGCCTATTATGCAATTAGAGGTTATAGCCCCCTCTGAGTTTTTCGGAGATATTGTCGGAGACCTTTCTTCGAGAAGAGGAAGAATTGAAGAAACTTCGGATAGATTGACCATGAAAGTAATTGACGCCCGGATCCCCTTGTCTGAGATGTTTGGTTACGCCACAATTTTGAGGTCTTTGACTGAAGGGAGGGGGAACTTCACTATGCAGTTTGATAAATATCAGGAAGTTCCTGCCAATATTACCCAGGAGATAAGTGAAGGCAAAAGGCGCTAAATGCGCTTGACTAACTTGCCTTTAAGTTATATAAAGGTTGTGTGTTTAAAAAAGGGTTGACTTCGTCTCAAAAATCCCTTAAAGTAGTAACATAAATAATTAATCGTTAATTAAAGCAGAGAGTTGCTTGCTATCTGCTGAATAAAAAAATATGGCAGAAAAAGAGAAATTTGAAAGGGGGAAACCCCATGTCAATATTGGAACCATCGGTCACGTAGACCATGGTAAGACAACCTTAACAGCAGCCATACTCCATGTCTTAAATCTAAAGGGGCTTATTTCTGCTGAAAAATCTGTTGATCAGATTGATGCTGCCCCGGAAGAAAAGACAAGGGGGCTAACTATTGCTGTTTCTCACCTTGAGTATCAGACAGAAAACAGACATTACGCCCACATTGATTGTCCCGGGCACGCAGACTACATTAAAAATATGATTACAGGAGCCGCTCAAATGGACGGCGCTGTTTTAGTAGTATCGGCAGCTGACGGTCCTATGCCTCAGACAAGAGAGCACATTCTTTTAGCCCGTCAGGTGGGAATTCCTTCAATAGTTGTTTTCCTGAACAAAACAGACCAGGTTGACGACAAAGAAATGATTGATTTGGTCGAGTCTGAAGTAAGAGAACTTCTGACTAAATACGAATTTCCGGGTGATGACATTCCTGTGATAAAAGGCTCTGCTCTTAAATCCCTAGATGCTAAATCTGCAGAAGATGAGGCCGCCCAGCCCATCGCAGAACTGCTTAAGGCTATGGACGAATATATCCCAGAGCCCAAGAGGGATGTAGACAAGCCCTTCTTAATGGCTATTGAGGACGTCTTTTCTATAGAAGGACGTGGTACAGTGGCTACAGGCAGAATCGAAAGAGGCAAAATTCATCCCAACGATGAAGTAGAGTTAGTGGGCATGAAAGACACCCAAAAAGTAGTAGCAGTAAGCGTGGAAATGTTTAACAAATTGTTAGATGAGGGTGTAGCAGGGGATAACGTAGGAATTCTGCTTCGCGGACTGAAAAAAGAAGACGTTGATAGGGGACAGGTTTTATCAGCCCCGGGAGCTGTGACTCCTCATACTGAGTTTGAGGCTGAGGTTTATGTCTTGACTAAAGAAGAGGGCGGACGCCATACTCCGTTCTTTAACGGATACAAACCCCAATTCTATATCAGAACAACCGACGTAACAGGTAGTGTTACTCTTCCTGAAGGAACTGAAATGGTTATGCCGGGAGATACAGTCAAGTTTACAGCCAAATTGATTGTCCCAGTAGCCCTTGAGGAGCAGCAAAGATTTGCTATTAGAGAGGGAGGAAAGACAGTTGCCTCAGGCGTAGTCACTAAGATAATTAAATAAAAAGTGCGAGGTGCCAAACAGAATTCTGCTTGGCACCTTGTTTTATAGCCCGTTTTTCTGAAATGCCGACAAAACAGAAGAAAGCAACAGAAGAAAAAGTGAAGTCTCGACTTAGAATTAAGTTGAGGGCTTATGACTATAAGGTCATTGATAACAGCGCGCGGCAGATTATAGACACTGCCCAAAGACACGGCGTAGAAGTGGTGGGGCCTGTTCCCCTTCCTACGGAAACCCATAAGTACACGGTCAACAGATCTTCTTTTGTGCACAAGAAAAGCAAAGAGCAGTTTGAAATGAGAATTCACAAAAGATTAATTGACATCCTGAACCCAGACAATAATATTATAGATGCATTGATAAATCTGACCCTTCCTTCGGGCGTAGATATAGAGATTAAGACATAATGAAAAGATTATTTTTATAGCATTTCATTATTTCAAAATAGCCATGGAAAAAGGCCGGGCTATGCCCGGTTTTCAGTTATTAACATCATGAAATCAATTTTAGGTTTAAAATTAGGCATGTCCCAGACGGCAGACGAGGAAGGAAAAATTATTCCTGTTACCCTAGTAGAAGCTGGGCCTTGTTATATTATTCAGGTAAAAACGAGAGAAAAGGACGGCTATTCTGCAGTTCAGGTAGGGTTTAAAGATAAAAAAGGCAACAAGCCCCTGAGGGGCCATTTCCAAAAATCAGGCAAAAGCCCCAGGTTTGTGAGAGAGTTCAAGGTATCAGAAGAAGAGGCCAAAGAAATGAAGCCTGGAGACGAAGTAAATATTTCAGTATTTGCCAAAGGAGACAAGGTAAAAGCAATAGGGGTTTCCAAAGGGAAAGGTTACACAGGGGTGATAAAAAGATGGGGTTTTTCTCTGCAGCCCGCCACCCATGGTACCAAAGACACTTACCGGGCTCCTGGTTCTATCGGATCGGCTTTTCCTCAACGAGTGATCAAGGGAAGAAAAATGGCGGGGCGACATGGTTTTCAGAGAAAGACAGTAAAAAACTTGGAAATAATGGAGGTAGATAAGGAGAATAATCTGATTGCTTTAAAGGGAGCAGTCCCTGGCAGAAGAGGAACATTATTAGAGATAAGAGAATAGTATGGAGGCTAAAGTTTACAACCAAAAAGGAGAAGAAAAAGGAAAGATAAAGTTGCCCAAGGAGATTTTTGAGGTTTCCTTGAATTCGGATCTCCTCCACCAGGTAGTTGTTTTCCAGAAAGGAAACAGGAGGCAGAAGTCAGCCGAAGCAAAAGGGAGAGCAGAGGTAAGAGGAGGAGGAAGAAAACCCTGGCGCCAGAAAGGAACAGGAAGGGCCAGGCACGGCTCTATCCGTTCTCCTCTTTGGAAAGGAGGCGGAGTCACCTTTGGGCCGACAGAAGAAAAGAAGATAAAAAAGAGAATCCCTAAAAAGATGAGAAGAAAAGCCCTTTTAATGGCTCTTTCCTCGAAGGCAAGAGATAAAGAGATAATAATTTTAGACAAATTAGAAGTTGAGAAAGGAAAAACTAAAGAGTTTATGGATATTTTAAACAATCTTAAGATCGGAGATGGCAATTTACTGGTGGTTGTCCCGGAGAAGGAAGATAAGATCGTTAAGGCTTCTCGGAATATTCCCGGAAAGAAAACAGTCAGAGCAGAAGACCTAAACGCTTTGGATATTTTGAATTTTAAAAACATGATGATGCCTAAGCAATCATTAAAAGTTATTAAGGAGAATTTTATTAAGTAATCATGGCTTTTTTGGACGTTTTTAAGAAAAAAAAGGAAAAGAAACCTGCTAAAAAACCTGCTCCCAAAAAGGAAAAGGTTAAGGTTGAGTCGCCCAAGGCCAAGAAAGCGCTTTCGCCCAGACAAGCCCGAATGATTAAATTTCCTCATATTACAGAAAAGAGCAGCGAATTGGCAGGAGAAAACAAGTATGTCTTTCGGGTAGAGAAGTGGGCCAATAAGAATGAGGTTAAGAAAGCAATAGAGAGGATTTACGGAGTAGATGTTAAGGGGGTGGCTATAATTAATATCCCTCCCAAAGAAAGAAGACTGGGAAGATACACGGGCTGGAAGAAGGGATTTAAAAAAGCAATAGTCCAGGTTAAAGAAGGTCAAAAAATAGAGGTAATGCCTCACTGATAAATGGCAAGCCAAAAATTAGACAAAAAAGAACCAGAGAAGAATTTACTGGTTTATAAAAAAAGAAATGCAGGAAGGAATAAATCAGGAAGAATTACTGTTAGGCACCGAGGAGGGGGCGCCAAGCGCCTTTATCGCAAAGTAGATTTCGGCCAGGAAAAACAAGACCAGAAGGCAAAGGTTGTAGCCCTGGAATACGATCCCAACAGGACCTCTTTTCTTGCCCTATTGGAGTATGAAGACGGTACTAAGAGGTATAGAATTGCTCCTAAAGAGATCAATAAGGGAGATGAGATAATTTGCCAAGAGAATGCAGAAATTAAGCCTGGCAACAGAGTGAAATTAAAAAATGTGCCCGTGGGTACTACGGTATTTAATATTTCTTTAAGGCCCGAAGGGAAAGGAAAGATAGTTCGTTCTGCGGGCGCGGGAACTAAAGTGTTGGCCCAGGAAGGGAAGTATGCTAACCTGGCGATGCCTTCCACAGAGGTAAGAAAGGTTTTATCTGAATGTTATGCTACAATAGGAACAGTTTCTAACCCGGAAAAAAGGTATCAGAGGATAAAGAAAGCGGGAAGAGTGAGATTAAAAGGGAAAAGACCGACAGTTAGGGGATCTGCGATGAGCCCCATAGCCCATCCCCACGGAGGTGGAGAAGGAAGGGCTCCTATTGGCTTAAAATATCCGAAGACTCCTTGGGGCAAGCCGGCTCGCGGAGTTAAGACAAGGAAAAAGAAATGGACAGACAAATTAATAGTTAAGAGAAGAAAAAAGAAGAAAAATAGATAATTATGACTAGATCACTTAAAAAAGGTCCATATATTGATGAGAATTTGGTGAAGAAGGTAAAGAAGTCCAAGCCGGGCAGTAAAATTAAAACCTGGTCCAGGCAGTGCACCATAGTTCCGGAAATGGTGGGATTTGCTTTTTCAGTTTATAATGGCAAAGAATTTATAGATGTGAGCGTGACAGAAGATATGGTCGGTCACAAACTTGGAGAATTTTCTCCTACTACCAGATTCTCTAGGCATGGAGGCAGAATGCAGCGTGAGATGGAGAAGGGAGCGCCGGCTGGTCCGACAGAAGAAACTAAATAATTGATTTATGAAAGTAAACGCCCGTTTAAAACATCTCAGAATAGCGCCCCGGAAGGTAAGACTCCTCGCAGACGTTATTAGGAATAAGAGGGCAGAGGAAGCCCAGAAGATTTTGAATTTTACAGTCAAAAAAGCAGCCAAACCCATGCTGGATTTGGTTAACTCGGCTGTAGCCAACGCCCAAAATAGTTTTCAGCTTGACCCTAAGAATTTATACATTTCCAAAATAACAGTTGACGAAGGCCCCAAACTTAAAAGGTGGAGACCTCAGGCCAGAGGACAAGCGGGGGCAATCCAGAAAAAAACTTCTCACATAACCTTAGTTCTAGACGAAATTAAATCCAGGCCCAAATCGCCTAAGAAGAAAAAAGAAAAGCCGGAAGTGGTAAAGAGGCCAGAGACGGATATTAAAGAGACTGTGAAAGAGTCCCCTAAAGAAGCCAAGAAAAAGGAGTTTAAAAAACAAAGCAGAGACATTCAAAAACCCAAACAAACTTCCGGGAAAATCCCTAGAATTTTTAGAAGAAAATCGATATAATTGGTATTTATGGCACACAAAGTTAATCCAAAAATATTTAGAATAAAGAGAGTTTCTGACTGGGAAACCCGCGCTTTTTATGAAAACCCTGCTAAATGCCTTGAGGAAGATTTCGTAATAAGAGAGTTTTTAAATAAAAAATTGGAAAGTTACGGTTTGGAAAAAATAGAAATCGAGAGATCTGCAAATAAACTTAATATTATAATCACCAGTTCCCGACCCGGTTTGATAATCGGCAGGGGAGGAGAAGGGGTAGATAGGCTTAAAAAAGAACTAGAGAAGAAGTTAGGTAAGATTAGAAGCCATCCTTGGCAGAAAGAAGAAAACAAGAAGAAAGGAAAAGAAACCAAAAGGGAAATAAAGATTGAAATTAAGGAAATCAAAAACCCCTGGATTTCAGCTAGCTTAACAGCCCAATGGGCTGCTTCCCAATTGCAAAAAAGAGTAGCCTATAGACGCGTGTTAAAGCAGGGATTAAGCAAGATGATAGCCAACAAGGAGGTCAAGGGAGCGAGAATAGAATTGTCAGGGCGCCTTAACGGCGCAGAGATTGCGAGAAGACAATGGGTCGCCTCCGGTAATCTCCCGCTTCAGACCCTTAGGGCTGATATTGATTATGCCAAGAATATAGCAAGATGCTCTTACGGAGTTATCGGGATAAAGGTTTGGATTTATAAAGGAGAATCATTTTAAGATTATGGCCCTTTTAATGCCCAAAAAAGTAAAACACAGAAAGCAAAGACAGAGAGCGCACAAAGGAAAGGACAAAAAAGCCACTGAGCTCCATTTTGGAAATTGTGGCCTTAAAGCCATGACCGAAAAGTGGATTACTTCCAGCCAGATTGAGGCTGCTAGAAGGAGCATTATTAGGTATTTGAGAAAAGGAGGAAAAGTTTGGATTAGAGTGTTTCCCAACAAAGCAGTAACGAAAAAAGGGACAGAGGTTCCCATGGGGGGCGGTAAGGGTGCAGTTGACCATTATGCTTATCCTGTAAGAAAGGGAAGGATTATCTTTGAAGTAAGCGGTATTCCCGAAAGTGAAGCAAGAGAGGCTCTTAGGAAAGCAGGAAACAAGATGCCTCTTAAAACCAAGTTTATTAAAAGATAGATGAAAACCAAAGAATTAAGGCAAAAAAAGGAAAAAGAAATGAAGCAGATGCTTCAGACTTTGAGAGAAAAATCAAGGCAGTTGAGATTTGACTTATCTGCAGGAAAAGTGAAGAACGTTAAAGAACTAAGAGAAGTAAAGAAAGATATTGCCAAAATACTTACTATTTTAAATGAGAAAAAATAATTATGCCTAAAAGAAAATTAACAGGAACAGTTGTTTCTAATAAAATGAACAAAACACTGGTGGTGGAATCTGAGAGAAAGAAAGAACATCCTATTTATAAGAGAAAGTATCGTGTTAATAAAAAGTACAAAGCCCATTACGAAAATGGTAACTTTAATATCGGGGACAAGGTGGTGATAGAGGAGTGTCCTCCCAAGAGCAAAGATAAAAGGTGGAGAGTGGTCCAGGAAAACACCCCCCTAAAAGAGCGTTCCGATAGTTCAAAAACTTAATTATGATTCAGGCTCAGACAAAATTGAATGTGGCAGACAATTCCGGGGCAAGAGTTATAGAGTGTTTTAAGGTGCTGGGGGCCAGCAAGAGAAGGTATGCCCAATTGGGAGATATTATTGTAGCCGCTGTCAAGGAGGCAGATCCCAGAAGGCCTGTTAAAAGGCATCAGGTAATAAAAGCGGTAGTAGTTAGACAGAGGAGACCTTTTAGAAGAAAAAACGGATCCTATATCTCTTTTGACGAGAATGCAGCAGTTGTTTTGGGAACTGGCAAAGAGCCTAAGGGCGGAAGAATTTTCGGGCCTGTTGCCAGGGAATTAAGAGATAAGGGTTTTGAAAAAATAATCAATTTAGCAAAAGATATTGTTTAAATGAATATTCGCAAAGACGATAAAGTTTTAGTGATTGCAGGAAAGGATAAAGGGAGAAAAGGAAAAGTGATAGATGTCTTCCCGAAAGAGGGCAAAATTTCTATTGAGGGCCTTAACTTAAAGAAAAAGAGTATTAAGCCGAAGAAGTCGGGAGAAAAGGGGCAAATCGTACAGGCTCCTGCTCCCGTTGCGGCCTCTAATGTTAAGATTGTTTGCCCAAAATGCGGTAAGGCGAGTCGTGTTGGATACAAGAAGGAGGGAGGCAATAAATACAGAGTTTGTAAAAAATGTGGGGAGACAATTGATAGTTAATTATGGACAAGATAAAAGAAAAATACCAAAAAGAGGCAATTCCTCAAATAATGAAAGAAGACAATCTTGAAAGTCCTATGGCAGTTCCCGCCATTAAGAAAGTTGTAGTAAGCACAGGCTTTGGCAAAAAAGTTGCCGGGCTGTCGTCAAGTGAACAGAAAAAGATTTCTTCCTCTATAGCCGAAGACCTTTCTCTTATCACGGGGCAGCGTCCTGTTTTGAATAAAGCCAAGAAAGCCATTTCCAGTTTTAAGTTAAGAAAGGGCATGCCAGTGGGTGCCTCTGTGACCCTAAGAGGGCAGAAGATGTACGATTTTTTAGAAAGGGTCGTCAATATAGTCCTCCCCAGATCGCGGGACTTTAGTGGTATCCCCTTGAAATCTTTTGACGAGGAAGGTAACCTTACCATACCGGTCAAAGAGCATGCCATTTTTCCTGAGGTTTCACCCGAGAATTCTAAAGTTCCTTTCGGACTGGAGATAACGGTAGTTACTACCGCCGGCAAAAAAGAGGAGGGCGTAAAACTACTAAGACTATTGGGGTTTCCGCTTAAAAAAGAAGAATTATAAACATGGCCAAAAAGTCGCAAATAGCAAAATCGAATAAAAAACCAAAGTATAGCAGCCGGCTAGTGAGACGCTGCTTTAAATGCGGGAGAAATCGGGGCTACATGAGAGAGTTCGGGTTGTGCCGGATATGTTTTAGGGAGATGGCAAACAAGGGGCAGATTCCCGGAATAAGAAAATCTTCCTGGTAAATCATTATGACAGATCCAGTATCAGACATGCTAAATAGAATAAGGAATGCCCAGGCAGTTTGTGCGCCGTCTGTTTCGGTTCCTTTTTCTAATTTTAAATATCAGATAGCAAAGGCCCTAGAGAAAGAGGGATATATTAAAAAAGTAGAGAGAAAGGGGAGAAAGGTGAATAGGGCGATTAAGATTGACTTAAAGTACATAAAAGATCCTTCTTCAGTAACCCCCACCCCTTTTATTAATGGATTAAAGAAGACTTCAAAGCCCGGCCAGAGAATTTATGCTTCCAGTAATAAGATGAGAACGACCAAGGGCAGGCTTTCTCGGTTGATCGTGACTACTCCCCAGGGGGTGATGACGAACAAGGAGGCAAAGAAGAAAAACGTTGGAGGAGAAATAGTTTTTGAAATTTGGTAATATGTCAAGAATAGGAAAAAAACCAATATCAATACCTCAAGGAGTGGAAGTTCAGAAAGAAAAAGAAAGAATAAAGGTGAAAGGCCCCAAAGGAGAATTGGAGAGAGTTGTTAATCCTGAGATTAGGGTTGAAATAGAAAAAGACCAGGTTTTGGTTTCCCCTCAAAGAGAAACCAAGAAGACAAAGGCTTTATGGGGACTTATCAGAGCCCTTATCGCTAATATGGTGCAAGGCGTTAACGAGGGGTTTGAGAAGAAACTGGAGATAGAGGGAGTGGGATATAAGGCGAGAAAGGAGGAAGAAGATCTTATAATTGAAGTCGGTTTTTCGCACCCTGTTAAAATTGTCTCTCCAGAAGGAATTACTTTTTCTGCGGAAAAGAACGTTATAACAGTTTCTGGCATAGACAAAGAGAAAGTGGGGCAGATAGCGGCTAAAATAAGAGCAGTCAAGCCTCCAGAGCCCTACAAAGGAAAGGGCATAAGATACCAAGGAGAACAAATAAGAAGAAAAGTCGGGAAAAAGGCGGCAGCGTCCGAAGGTGAATAATCATGACTGTTATCATGGAAACCAAAAGAAAAATGCGACATAAGAGGTTGCGGCAAAAGATAAAAGGGACGGCATCACGTCCACGCCTTTGTGTTTTTAGATCTCCCAAGCACATATCTGCCCAGATTGTTGACGATCGAAAAGGAAAAACCCTGGCTTCTGTTTCAGATCGGGAAGTAGGAAGAAAAAAGTTCCCTAAAGAATATGCCGGCAAGAAGGGTAAAGCATATATTGTCGGTCAGTTGATAGCCCGGAAAGCTCAAGAGAAGAAGATAAAAGAAGCAGTGTTTGACAGAGGAGGATATAAATATCACGGCAGAGTTAAGGCTCTAGCCGAAGGAGCCAGAAAAGAAGGGTTAAAATTTTAGAATATGCAAAGATCCAAGAGATCACCAAAAAAGAAGTTTCAAAAAAAGGACGAATTTGAGTCCAAGCTTTTAGATTTAGCCAGAATTGCCAGAATGACAGCCGGAGGAAGGAGGTTTAGGTTTAGAGCTCTTATGATAGTAGGAGACATGAAAGGCAAGGTTGGCTTTGGGATAGCCAAAGGAGAAGACGTCTCTCAGGCCATAGAGAAAGCAACAAAAAAAGCGAAGAAGAACCTTGTAGAGGTTCCTATAGAAGACGAGACCATTCCCTGCCAGGTTGAGGCTAAGTGCGGCGCAGCCCGAGTTTTATTAAAGCCCCAGAGCAAAGGAAGAGGCTTGGTCGCAGGAGGAACAGTGAGAACTTTGTGTCTTTTGGCGGGAATTAAAAATATATCCTCCAAAATCATCGGGAAGACAGTTAACAAAGTTAACAATACCAAAGCCACTATAGCAGCCTTTAAAAAACTGGAATCTTTTGCGAGAAAAAGAAAAAAATAACTATGCAGTTGCAAGACTTAAAACCAAAACATAAAATGAAAGAAAGGAAAAGAGTAGGCAGAGGGGGAAAGAGGGGCACCTACTCAGGCCGTGGAATAAAAGGACAAAAGGCCAGAGCAGGACGTACTACCAGGCCCGCTATTCGTGGCTTTATAAAAAGATATCATAAGTTAAGAGGATATCAGAATAAAGCCAGAAGCAGCCTTGTCCGGGCAGTGAATTTGGATCAATTGGAGAAAAACTTTGAGGATTCAGAAAAAGTAACCCCTTCTTCTTTGGCAAAAAGGGGGGTAGCCTCTAAAATTAAAGGCAGACTGCCTAAAATTAAGATATTGTCAGATGGAAATATTAAGAAGAAAGTAGAGATAGAGAACTGCCAGATTTCCTCCGCCGCTAAAGAGAAAATAGAGAAGGCGGGCGGTAAAATAATATAATGTGGTACCAGAAAATAATCCAAATTTTTAAAGTAAAAGATCTAAGGAATAAAATATTATTTGTCTTGGGGGTTTTTGCTATTTTCCGAGTAATGGCCAATATTCCCATCCCCGGGATTAATGCCGAGAATCTGCAGAACTTTTTCAACCAGTTCCAGATGTTCGGACTCTTGAACGTATTTACCGGTGGCGCCTTGGACAAACTTTCTGTTGTTATGCTGGGACTGGGACCTTATATTACAGCCGTTATTATTCTTCAGTTGCTGACAATGATTTTTCCCCAACTGGAGAAGATGTATCACGAAGAAGGGGAGGCGGGTAAAAAGAAATTTAACCAGTATGGAAGGCTGGCAACCGTACCCTTTGCCCTGCTTCAGGGATATGGAATGCTTACACTTTTGCAAAGACAGGGAGTTATTACTAATATGACCCCCGCTCTTATGTTAAGTTCCTTGGTTACCATAACAGCAGGCACTGTTTTTTTGATGTGGCTGGGAGAACTTATTACAGAAAAAGGAATCGGGAACGGTGTTTCCCTTTTGATTTTCGCGGGTATTATCGCAGATTTTCCCAACAACGTCCGCCAGATGATAGTTACCTGGGATCCTTCTAAAATCCCTTCTTATCTGCTCTTTTTCGCTATGGCTATCTTGATTATAGCAGGAGTAGTATGGATCACCCAGGGGAGAAGAAACATACCGGTTTCTTATGCTAAAAGAGTAAGAGGAAGGAGGGTCTATGGAGGAGTTTCCACTTATCTACCCCTTAATGTTAACCCAGCCGGTGTGATCCCCATCATTTTTGCTCTGGCCATTCTTCTTTTCCCGAGCATGATAGCCAATTTCTTCGCAGGGTCTGGAGGGATAATAGGCAACGCGGCGCAGGCAGTAAGCGTATTTTTCTCTAATCCCTGGATACACGGCATATTCTATTTCGGCTTGGTAGTTTTGTTTACCTTCTTTTACACTGCTGTTACTTTCGACCCCAAATCCATTGCTTCCAATCTTCAGAAGATGGGCGGCTTTGTTCCAGGGACGAGGCCGGGTAAGCCTACAGCAGACTTTTTAAAATATATCTTAAAAAGAGTATTATTAATCGGTGCTCTCTTTTTGGGGACTATTGCGGTTATGCCTTCTGTCGTAGGAGGAATTACCGGCATTACTACTTTCGGCTTCCTGATCGGAGGAACTTCAATCCTGATTGTGGTTTCTGTGGTTTTGGAAACAATGAAGCAGATTAATGCCCAACTTCAAATGAGAGAGTACGAGACATTTTAATGAAAAAACAAGTTATTATTCTATTCGGTCCTCCGGGAGCCGGCAAAGGGACTCAGGCAGAATTGCTGTCTGACAAATTAAGTCTTTACTATTTTGAAACCAGCAAGATTTTAGAAAGGGAATTTGTCAAAGCAGAAAGTTCTGACAATAAATATATTGAAGAAGACGGGGAAAAGTATGATGTTTTAAACGAGAAAAAGCTATGGGAAGAGGGGAAGTTGTGCAGTCCTCCTTTTGTGGCCCATCTTGTTAAAAAAGAGATCCGAGAACTGTCAGAAAGAGGAGAAAGTTTGGTGCTGGCGGGCTCCCCGCGCACTCTCTATGAAGGGGAAAAAGTAACTCCCGTCTTGAAAGATCTCTACGGAGAAGACAATGTTAAGGTTTTGTTTATTGAAATTTCTCCTGAAGAGACTCTTTTCAGGAATTCTCATAGAAGAATTTGTGAACTAATGAGACATCCAATTCTCTATACTGAAGAAACCAAAGATCTTACTATTTGCCCCCTGGACGGTTCTAAATTGATAGAAAGAAAAGGGTTAGACGATCCTGAGACCATAAAGGTGAGACTGAAAGAATACAAAGAAAGAACCCTTCCTTTGATTGATTTTTTTGAAAAGGAGGGAATAGAAACTGCAAAAATAAAAGGGGAGCAGTCAGTGGCAGACGTTTTTAAGGATATTCTAAAGGCCCTAGAATAGAGCCATGGGAGTGATTATCAAAACCAAAGAAGAAATCCAGATAATGGCAGAATCTGGAAAGATTTTATCTAAGATCTTGAAGGAGGTTTCCAGTCAGGCTAAACCAGGGGTTACTACCGGCTACTTAAACAAGGTTGCAGAAGACCTTGTTTTTAAATATAAAGTGAAGCCTTCTTTTAAAGGATATGAGGGGTTTCCTGCCGCTCTTTGCACTTCTGTAAACGAGGAGATTGTTCACGGGGTGCCCTCGGAAAGAAAATTAAAAGAAGGAGATATGGTGTCTTTGGATATGGGGGTTTGCTATAAGGGGTTCCATTCTGATATGGCTGTGACCTTGCCCGTAGGAGAGATTGGTTCTGAGGCTGGAAGGTTAATTAAAGTTACTAAAAAGGCTCTTAAAAGAGGGATTAAGAAGAGCAGGCCAGGCAATACTCTGGGCGACCTGGGCAACACGATACAGCGCTTTGTTGAGGGGCAGGGTTTTGGCGTAGTCAGAGACCTTTGCGGCCATGGCATAGGCAAAGAATTGCACGAGGATCCTCAGGTTCTAAACTTTGGTAAGCGCCACAAAGGGATGGAACTAAAAGAAGGAATGGTTATTTGTATAGAGCCCATGGTAACAATGGGGGACTATGCCATAGAAAAAACAGAGGACGGTCAGGGATACAAGACGCAGGATAATTCTTTGTCTGCTCATTTTGAGTATACTTTGGCCATTACAGAGAGAGGGGCAAGAGTGCTTACTCTCTTGGAATAGTTTTCTATCTCTGTCTTTTTTTGTTAGAATAGAAGAAGAAATAAATTTATTATCTATGTATTTATCTGTTATTATTCCAGCCTACAATGAGGAGAGGAGGCTCTCCAAAACTTTAAGGGCTATTAATGACTATTTGGAGAACCAAAACTACGATTATGAGATTTTGGTGGTTTCTGACGGTTCCAAAGACAAAACAGCAGAAGTCGCTCGCGGTCTTATGAGGGAAATTGGCGGATTGAGAGTAATAGACAACAAAGAAAACCATGGCAAGGGTTTTGTAGTAAGGCAGGGCTTAGCGGAAGCCAGGGGGGAGGTAAGGCTGTTTACAGATGCTGACAATTCTACTTCCATAGACCAGATTGAAAAGATGTTTCCCTATTTTGAGAAAGGGTTTGACATTGTAATAGGATCTAGGGACATTAAAGGGTCTGTTTTAGATCCTCCCCAGCCTTGGCACAGAAGGATTATCGGAGATATTTTTAATCTGATGGTCCAGATCATTGTGGGGCTTTGGGGTATCTGGGATACTCAATGCGGCTTTAAGGCAGTTTCTCCCAGGGTAGTAGAAGAGGTTCTTCCTCTTTGTAAAATAGACAGATGGGCTTTTGATCCTGAGATTCTGAAAATAGCCAAAAAGAAAGGGTACAAGATAAAAGAAGTTCCTGTGAGATGGGTTAACGATCCCGACAGCAAAGTGAATCTAAAAGGAATGATGAGGATGGGAGTAGATCTCCTTAAGATAAGGTGGAATTTAATTACTGGAAAATATGCCCAAAAAGAAAAATAAATTTCCGTCAGAGCTAAGATCTGATTTGGCCTCAAGGGACTGGGTGATAATCGCCACAGGAAGGGCAAGGAGGCCCGAGACATTCAAGAAAGAGAAAAGGGCGACCCAGTCCGTCCCCGAAAAGGATTGTCCTTTTTGCAATATTAAAACCCAAGAGAAAGCCACCCTCGTTTTTTCTAAAGGAAAAGAGGTGCCTTTTAAGGAGTGGAGGGACTTGCCCGAGGACTGGAGCGTAGTGGTTATTCCCAATAAATATCCTGCCTTCAGGCCTTATCCCAAACTCGATCTTAAGAAAGAAAATACCCTTTATACCAAAATGAACGCAGTGGGTTTTCATGAAGTTGTTGTCACTCGTGATCACAAAAAGCAAGTAGCCCAGTTTTCTAAAAGCAAAGTAAAAGAACTTATGGATGTTTACCAAAGCAGGTATTTGAGCTTAAGAGACAAAAAGTTTGTAAACCATATTTCTATTTTCCATAACCACGGCCAAGAGGCCGGGGCTTCTATTGCCCATCCTCACTCACAGATTATTACTACTCCCTTGATCGATGTTGATTTACAGAGCGCTCTTTCCAGCTCGAAAGATTACAAGAACAAAGAAAGGGACTGTATCTACTGCAAGATGAACAAGTGGGAAATGAAAAAGAAAGAAAGAATAGTTTTTGAGAATAAGGACTTTTTGGTTGTCTGCCCCTTTGCATCCAAGACCGCCTTCCAGACCATTGTTTCTCCCAAAAAGCACCATTCGCGGTTTGAAGAGATGCCAGAAGAGCAAAAAGAAAGTTTAGCAGAGGCCTTTGGGGAGGCTATTAGGAAGACGTATAAGGGGCTGGATGATCCTGCCTACAACTTTTATCTTCACACAGCACCCTGCGATGGTAATAATCATGACTACTATCACTGGCACTGGACTATTCTGCCAAAAACTTCAACTTGGGCAGGCTTTGAGTTGGGTACCCAAATGGAGATTTCAACCATTGAGCCCGAAAGGGCCGCAGAATATTTAAGAAAACAGTAA
>CAYXTC010000012.1:0-18756 GCA_964468405.1 uncultured Candidatus Saccharibacteria bacterium
AGAAAATTTGTAAACATTGCAAGATCGTCCGCAGAAAGGGGCGTGTTTATGTTATTTGCTCGAATCCTAGACACAAACAAAGACAAGGATAATATATGCCCAGAATAGCAGGTACCAACATACCAGAAAAAAAACAGATTGAAATAGCCCTAACATATATCTACGGCATAGGGAGAAATTTGAGTAGAAAAATACTTAAAGAAGCCGGGGTTAATCCCCAAGAAAAGGCTTCAGATTTAAAAGCGGGAGAGATCAATAGATTAAGGGATATAATTGAGAAGAATTATAGTACAGAGGGGGATCTTCGGAGGAGAATCGTGAGTGACATTAAAAGATTAAAAGAAATAGGCTGTTGGCGGGGCGCAAGGCACCGTAAAGCCCTTCCTGCGAGGGGACAGCGCACAAAGACAAACAGCAGGACTGTCAGGGGAAATGTTAGAAGAACCGTAGGGTCTGGCAGAAAGTCTGCCCCTGGATCTACTTAATAATTATGGGAAAAAAGAGAGTTGTCAAAAAAAGTGAAGAAGAGTTAATCAAAGAACGCGAGAAAGTAGAGGCTGGAGTAAAGAAAGAATTCAAACCTTCTAGCGCTCCTCAAAGAAAAGAGGGCAGGATTTATATATCTTCTTCTTATAATAATACTTCTATAACCCTTACTGATGCTAAGGGCAATGTTTTAACCTGGGCAAGCGCAGGGTCTATAGGGTTTAAGGGTACCAAGAAGGCCACTCCTTTTGCCGCTTCCAAAGTAGCAGAGGCTATTACTTTGGCTGCCAACAAATTAAAGATGAAAAAGTTTTTAGTTTTCGTAAAAGGCATTGGCGGGGGGCGCGATTCTGCCCTGAGATCTTTGGCCGCTCGGGGTTTGGAGATTGTTTCTGTAAAGGACTGTACTCCTATTCCTCACAATGGATGCAGGCCGTCTAAAGCAAGAAGAGTATAATTATGAAGGAGAATAAATGTAAAATTTGCAGAAGGCTCGGGACAAAACTTTTTCTGAAAGGAGAGAGGTGCTTTTCGCAGAAATGCGCAGTGGTTAAAAAACCATATCCTCCGGGCCAAAAAAGCAAGAAAAGAAGGAGAAATATTTCAGAATACGGCAAAGAACTTCAGGAAAAGCAGAAACTCAAGAGGTGGTACCACCTTAAAGAATCCCAGTTCCGGAGCTATGTAATGGGGGCTTTGGCGAAAAGGGGAGAAGTTGAAGACGCTGGAACCTTTTTGATTCAAAAACTAGAGAAAAGATTAGATAATGTTTTATTCAGAATGGGGGTGACTCCTTCTCGACGCAGAGCTAAACAAATAGTAGGTCACGGCCACGTATTAGTAAACGGAAGAAAGATAGATACGCCTTCCTATGAAGTAAAAAAAGGAGATGTCGTTTCCTTAAAAGCCAAGAGTAAAGAAAAACCAGGTCTGAAGGACATACCTTCTTTATTGAAAAAATACGAAGCACCCTCTTGGATAAATTTAGATAAAATAAAAATACAAGCGAAAATTGTCGGAGAGCCTTCTATGGAGGATGTTGTTCCTCCTGCTGAAGTCTCGGCTATTTTCGAGTTTTATTCAAGATAATAAAATATAACAAAACCATATGATTGTTTTGCCAAAGCCGCCTAAAATCGTCGACAAAAAAGATAATTGGGCCCGGATCGAAGTTGAGGGCCTTTATCCCGGTTATGGATTGACGATCGGGAATAGCTTGAGAAGGGTTTTGCTTTCTTCTTTAGAGGGAGTAGCGATTACTCAGGTAAAGATTAAGGGCGCCCAGCATGAGTTTTCTACTATTTCAGGCGTTTTAGAGGATGTAGTTACTATAATGATGAACCTGAAAAAAGCCAGGTTTAAGATGCATAGTGAGGAGCCTCAAAAAGCCACTCTTAAAGAAAAAGGAGAGAAGAAGATTTCCGGCAAGGATTTTAAACTTCCCAGCCAGGTGGAGTTGATAAACAAAGATTGTCACGTGGCTACTCTTACCAACAAGAACACAGAACTGGAAATGGAGATTATTATTGAGAAAGGAGTAGGATATGAGCCCGTAGAAAGAAGAAAAAAAGAAGGAAAATTAGAAATCGGATTAATTCCGCTTGACGCCGTTTTTACCCCTGTTAGAAAAGTAAGTTATAGCATAGAGAACATGAGAGTAGGAGAAAGGACAGATTTTGACAGGCTGAATATGGAGATTGAAACAGACGGCTCTGTAACTCCGGAAGAAACCATATCCCAGGCCTCCAATATCTTAGTCGAACATTTTTCTCTGATTGGCGGGGAGGAAAAGAGCACAGAGCCCAAAGAAGAAGAACTCGCCAAGGAAAAAAAAGAAGATCCGAGCAAAATAAAAGTAGAAGATTTAGGCCTTTCTTCCAGGACAGAAAGCGCTCTCCACGAGAACAATATTAAGACAGTAGGAGGCGTTATAAGAAAGAAGGAAGACGATATTTTAAATCTTTCAGGGATGGGAGATAAGGGACTCAAAGAGATAAAAAAAGCTTTGAAAAAATACGGATTAGAAATTAAGTCGGAATAAAGAATGAACAAACAGAAAAGAGGAAGAAAATTCTCAAGAAAAAGCCAACAAAGAAAATCAATGATAAAGTCATTGGCATCTTCCCTTTTCCTAAAAGAAAAAATAAAGACCACCGAAGCCAAAGCAAAGGAGTTAGCCCCTTTTGCAGAAAAGGCCGTCACTAAGGCAAAGAAGGGAGGAGTCCAGGCCATAAGGGAGTTGGCTAAAGATTTTAATAAGAATGTTGCCCAGAAATTAGTCCGGGAAATAGCCCCCCTTTTTAATAAAAGACAGGGAGGTTATACTAGGATAGTTAAAATGGGGCCGAGGAAATCAGATAGTGCTAAAATGGCGGTTATTGAGTTGGTTGAAAAAACAAAGAAGACAGAGAAAAAACCAGAGAAATAATTATTTATTATGGAGAGAAAGACACATACAATTACTTCACAAGGTAAAATTATGGGAAGACTCGCCACAAAAGTGGCTAATTTGTTAAGAGGAAAAAACAAGGCTGATTTTCGACCAGACGTTGATATGGGAGACTTTGTGACAGTGAGCGAAGTAGATAAACTGAAATTTAGCGGGAATAAGGAAAGTAATAAGATTTACTATCGCCATAGCGGTTATCTGGGGCATCTAAAAAAGGAGCCTCTAGGGAAAATGTTTAAAAGAAATCCAGAAGAAGTTTTTAGGAAAGCGGTCTACGGCATGCTTCCTAAAAATAAGTTAAGAGACGTTCAGATTAAAAGACTTAAATTCCAGAAATAGTTATGCCTACTAAAACTACTAAAAAGAAGACTTCAACTAAAAAAGAAACCAAGAAATATTTCGAGGCCGTAGGCAAAAGAAAAACGGCTATAGCCCGGGTTCGCCTTTTCGAAAAAGGGAAGGGAAAATTTACAGTAAATGATAAAGAATACAAAGGGTATTTTCCTACTACGGAACTTCAGAAAATAGCAACCGAATCTTTGGAGAAAATGGAGTGCTTGAGCAAGTTTGATATATCGGTGAAGGCAAGGGGATCTGGAGTTCATTCCCAGGCCGAAGCCGTAAGGCATGGCATAGCCCGCGCCTTAGTGAAGTTTGATGAAGAGTTCAGGAAGAAATTAAGGAAGGCAGGTCTTTTGACTAGAGACCCGAGACAGAGAGAGAGAAAGAAATTCGGTCTTAGGAGGGCCAGAAGGGCAAGACAATGGCGTAAGAGATAAAAATGTTAAAGGAGATTATAGACAGGTATTATTTAGACAGAGAAAAAGACAAGGACCGGACGCACTTTTATATCACCGATGCCGGGAAATGCCCCCGGTCGGTTTTTTTTAAATTTAAAAATGCTCCCAAGAAGGCCCTAGATCCCAACATCTTAAGGATTTTCGACCACGGAGATCATATACACCAGTTGATTATGCGCGCTCTTTTCGGGGCGCAGGATATAGAAGTGGTTTGCTCTGAAATCGATATTCCTCCCCAGAAGATAATATCTGGGAGAGCCGACGCTATTATTAGTGATCGCAAAAGGCATTATGTTCTCGACATAAAAAGTAGCAACGGGTTTGCCTTCAAAGGGCTAAAAGAGCCTAAACCCGAGAATGTTTATCAAATTCAGCTGTATCTTCATTACTTTGGCATTTCCAAAGGCATCCTTCTTTATGTTAATAAGAATAACCAGGACCTTAGAGAGTTTGTTGTGGACTACGATCCGAATATGGCAAAAACGCTTCTTGCCAGCCTGGAGGCCCTCCAGAGAAAAATAAAAGCAGGCCTGATTCCGGCCCGCTTGGCCAATTATCCCAAAGATCGCCAGTGTCGCTATTGCCAATTCAGAGAGATTTGCTCTATAGCGGACGAAGGCGAAATGAAGTGGGAAGAATTTAAGAAAAAGTTTGAGAGTTCAGGGGATTAAGGGCTCAGAACAGAAAAAGCTTCCTTTAGAGAGCAGGCACAACTTATTAACTCCTTGGTACCAGAAGATTTCAACCTCTTGGAACTCTGCCAAGTCACTAGAGTTTATCTTGTCTCTATTATCGATCTCAGAGATTTTTATTTTGTTTCCGGTGTTGAATATTAAATAATGAGAGGTGTACCAAAAAACATCTTTCACCTCTTCTGAAAAGCGGCTAAGAAACTGAACTTGGCCTCTCTCTCTTCGGGGCTGATCTCTGATGTCCTCGAGGAATATTACCCAGATTTCAGATTCATTAAAATAGGCTATTTTTTTATTATCAGGAGAAATCTTTATCTTTTTTACATTTTCTGATATCTTCTTGAATTCTTTTTCTTTTTCCAAATCTAACAAATAGAAATTATTTCCTTCCATTAAAGAGATATGAGAGCCTGTTTTGTTTATGCTGTATTTGGTTTCTTGTTTGACAGAAAGAGGGGAGGCGGTTATTTTCTCTTGGGGCTGGAAGGTGTAATCCGTTTTTATAACAAATCCTTCTTCGTTTAAAAAATAGATATTATCTTTTTTTAGGGAAGCAGTTATCACTCCTCTTAAAGATTTTTCTTGTCCCAGTTCTAACAATTCGCCTTCTTTTATGTAAAAAATCCTAGAGGACTTCTCTGGATGGAAATAAACATCAAGAGAGCCTGATAATTCTAATTGTTCGAGAGAGGCGGGAAGGGGAGAGATGTCCAAGAGAAAATAACTAATCTCTCCCGCTACAGCGGCCTTCAAAAAAGCGTTCTTTCCCTCCGGAGTGATTTTTAAAGATATTAGATCAACATTTTTTTCTGAAATATCCTCTTTTCTTATAAGATGGCTTTTTAAGTTTTTATCGGCTTCGACTAACTTCAGAGCCCATTGTTCTTCTTCGGATTCTACCATTATGGTTTGCTGACCCCGACTAGAGAAAAAAGAATTTTCTATGTTCTTTGAGATAAGTTGGAATGTTGGACTTTCAGGAATTAAAACTACATTTTTCGCTTCTGTTACCTCTCCCTTTTTTATCTTCAGCTTTTTTTTCCAGGGATGATAATTCTCCTTTTTAATAGTAAAAGTATGATCACCTGGGGCGATATTTTCCATAAGAAGGGACCCGAAAAACAAGTCTGTTCTCTCGCTTTTTTTGTTGTCCAGAAACACCCTAGTTGCCCTGGGCGCGGTTTTGCAGTAAAACATTCCGGGCCTGATAAATCTTTTCTCCTCCCAACTGAAACGCCACCCTATGGAATAAAAGACAATAAGGGGCGCCACAATCAAAAAAAGAATAGTGAAAGATGCAAATATTATTTTGCGACTTCTTCTTTTCATAATTGAATTTTATCAAAAAATCAGAGAAATCCCAAGACTTGGTTGACTTTTTATTAAATGTTGGCTAATTTAAATTATCGTAGAGAACCTTAACAAGAGAATAAGGAGAAAGCATGGACAAGGAAACGATTGAAGAGGCAGTAGAAAGATTCGGCACTCCTATTTATCTTTACGATGAGACAATTCTCAGGAAGAGGGTTCGGATGCTGCTTGATTTGGGGCTGGACAATCTTTTCATTCTTTACGCCCTTAAGGCCAATTCTAACCCCACCCTCTTGTCAAAAATTAAAGATGAAGGTGGGGCTCGGATAGGAGTTGACGCCGTTTCTCCGGAAGAAGTTTCTTTAGCCCGCCAGATTTTTCCTTCCGGTATGGTAGTCTTTACCGGGAATAATCTTACCACAAAGGAGGCTCTAAGCGTCTCCCAGGAGAGGGTTGTTTTAAACATCGATTCTCTTTCTCTGTTGGAAAGAATCGGAAGCCAGATTACGGGTGAGAGAGTGTGGATACGGGTAAATCCCGACGTAGGAGCAGGCCACCACGAGCATTGTATCACCGGCGGTCCGGAGTCCAAATTCGGAATTTGGCATAAACTTTTGCCTATAGCCAAAGCCATTGTTGAAAAACATAATCTCCAGGTGACAGGCCTTCACCAGCATATTGGTTCTGGGATACTTGATACTCAGGACTTTCAGAGGGCAACAGATGCTATCTCTGGTTTAATCTCTCATTTTTCAGACACGCTGGAGTTTGTTGACTTTGGCGGAGGACTGGGCATTCCCTACAAACCGAACGAGAATCCCCTTGATCTTGCAGAAATGAAAAATATCTTAGCCGGATTTTCTGAAAAGCATCCTGGTTTAACCCTAGTTATAGAGCCGGGACGTTTCATAACAGCAGGGGCTGGTTTGTTGGTGGTAGAAGTCACTACCTTAAAGCACAAGCCCGGAACAGAAAGTTATTATGTAGGAGTTAACAGCGGATTCAATCATTTAGCAAGGCCCATTATGTACGGGGCCTATCACGGCATCCATAATGTTTCTAATCTCGAGGGCGAGAAGATCCCAGTTGACGTTGTGGGGAATCTTTGTGAGAGCGGCGATTGTTTTGCCAGGGGCCGAAGACTGGAGATGCCCAGAGAAGGAGATATTCTGGTTATTGAAGATGCTGGGGCTTACGGCTATTCTATGGCCTCTTTCTATAACTTAAGACCCATGCCACAGGAGATTTTATTGGATAAAGAAGGAAAGTTGATAAGAATCAGAGGCGAAAGAAGGGCCTAGCCCTGGAAAGGAGCAACATGACAGAAATATTGGTTGTTGGGTACGGAAACATAGGCAGAGGAGTGTTAACTTCTCTGGATCGAGTTCCGGACATGAAATTAGCAGGGATTGCCACTCGAAGAGCCGAAGCCGTGAAAGAGAAGGTCGGTGATGGGATAAATGTTATCCCTTTCTCGGATCTGGATCCTTTTCGTCATCCTGCAGATGTTGCTATCCTTTGCGGCGGCTCTAAAGAAGATCTTCCCAGCCAGGGACCCGATCTGATTCAGAAGTATAATACAGTGGACAGTTTTGATACTCACGCCAATATTCCTGATTACTGGAAGAAAATGGATGTCTTAGCGAAAGAATCTGGCCACGTCGCTATAGTCTCTGCTGGATGGGATCCCGGCATCTTTTCTATCGCCAGGATAGCATTTGAATCTTTTCTGCCTGACGGTATTACCTATACTTTTTGGGGAGAGGGCGTCAGTCAAGGTCATTCCGACGCTGCAAGAAAGGTGGAAGGAGTTAAAGACGCCAGGCAATATACTGTCCCCCTGCCTGAGGTTTTAGAAAAAGTAAGAGGAGGAGAAGAAGTTGATTCTTACCCTGCTTTTATGCACAAACGGGTTGTCTACGTTGTGTCAGAACCTGGGACGGACGAAGAGAAGATAAGGCGGGAAATTGTTTCCATGCCTCACTACTTCGATCCCTATGATACAACGGTTATCTTTATCACGCCGGAAGAGATGGAAAAAGATCATTCGAACTTTCCTCACGGCGGCCATGTTATAAGGAGCGGGATTACAGGAGAAGGCAACAAAGAGCAAGTTGAATTCTCTTGCTCCTTGGAAAGCAATCCTGAGTTCACGGGCAGCGTGCTTGTGGCTTGTGCCAGGGCTGTGGCGGGTCTTCGGAAGGAAGGCAGATCGGGTGCCTTCACTATGGACCAGATTCCACCCTGTTATTTTTCCGAGCACGACTCTTCTTATTTAAGAGAAGTGCACCTTTAAACGATTTTAAAGCGGGTTTAATCACAACCCGCTTTTTTTTATAATGCTTGTCATTTATTCTATTTTGAATTAAGATAGTATATAAAGATGGCTGAAAAATTCGCAATAAAAGGGGGTAAGCAACTTAGGGGAGAGGTAGAGGTAAGGGGAGCCAAAAACTCAGCCCTTCCGATTCTTGCTGCCACCATATTAACCGACAAACCTTGTATAATTGGTAATCTGCCTCTGATTCAGGATGTTTTTAGAATGCTGGAGGTAATCGAAAGTTTAGGTGCTGACATCACTTGGTTAGAAGAAAGAAAGGTGAAAATAAGGTGTACTAATATTAAAGTTGACAATATTCCCTTTGAAACGGTTGCCAGGTTTCGTGGGTCTATTCTTATCCTTGGCGCTCTTTTAGCGCGGTTTGATAGAGTAGAGATTCCCCCTCCTGGAGGGTGTCTTATCGGGGCCCGTCCTCTAGATACTCACCTAGACGCTTTTTCTCAACTTGGGGTAGACGTTGAAGTAAAAGATGGCCTTTTTTCTTTTAAAAAAGGAGAAATGTCAGAGGGCTCTTTTGAAACCTTGGAATTTTTTAAAAGGAAGCAAAAAGAAAAGAATTTGAAAGAGGTGGTGCTTAAAGAATTTAGTGTTACTGCTACAGAGAATGCTCTTTTATTCTCTTCTTTGAATGAAAACAAGATTTTGATGAAGGTGACAGATCAGGACTATCAGGTCCAGGAATTAATAGAAGTTTTGAAAGAAATGGGGGTTGAGGTGGAGATTAAGAAATGCCACACTCTGGAAACACAGGGGAGAAACGAATTAAAAGGTTTTGAATATACCATCAAGCCAGACCCCATTGAGACGGGAACCTTTATGGTCGCCGCCCTAGCCACCCGTGGAGAGGTTGTTATCAAAAAGGCTGCCGTTTCTTTTTTGGATCTTTTTCTCAAAAGACTCTACGACTCCGGGGCTAAATTTAAAATTATTAAAGAAGACGAACTTAAAGTTTTTCCCTCTCAGAATATTAAAATAGATAAGATACAAAGTCTTCCTTATCCCGGGATTCACAGTGACCTGCAGCCGGAGCTAGGGGTCTTGGCAACCCAGACTGAGGGAGCCACCCTGATTCACGATCCTCTCTACGAAGGAAGATTGAAATATTTGGAAGAATTGAATAAAATGGGGGCTGATATTATCTTTTGCGATCCCCACAGGGCCATAGTCAGCGGGCCTACTCCGCTAAAAGGCATAGAGATTCCGAGTCTTGACTTGAGAGCAGGCGCCGCCCTGATTATCGCAGGATTAATTGCAGAGGGGGAAACAATAATAAATAATATTTATCAAATCAGCCGGGGATATGAAAAGATAGCAGACCGGCTTCGGTCTCTAGGGGCGGATATTAAAGAAATTTAAGATATGTTTGTAAAAAAAATTGGTATTGATTTAGGAACCTGCAACTCCATTGTCTTTACTGCCAAGAAGGGGGTGGTACTAGATGAGCCTTCTGTCGTTGCTGTTGCCTTTGAAGAGAACAAGATTATGGCAGTAGGGCAGGAAGCAAAAGAAATGACAGGAAGAACCCCGGATACTATTAAGGTTTACAGGCCCCTAAAAGACGGAGTAATAGCAGATTACAGAATTACAGAGGCGATGTTGCGCTATTTTATCGAAAAGGCCTGTGGCAAGATAAGAATTTTCAAGCCCGAATTATTGGTTGGTATTCCGGCAGGTATTACCTCTACCGAAAGAAGGGCTGTCATCGAAGCAGGCATGGCAGCAGGAGCAAAGGCTGTTTATGTCGCCAAAGAGCCCGTGTTGGCTGCTATCGGAGCAGGGATTCCTATTAATTCGTGTTCTGGACACATGATAATTGATATAGGGGGAGGGACTACAGAAATTGCAGTGATATCTTTAGGAGGAATTGTTACCTGGAGCTCTCTAAGGGTAGCAGGAGATAAAATGGATTATGCTATTTCCGACTATATTAAGGAAAAACATAATTTGGCTATTGGTGAACAGACCGCAGAAGAGTTAAAAATTAAAATAGGCACAGCTCTTCCCCAAAAGAAAGTAGAGGAATTAGAAATTAGGGGGAGGGATTTGGCCTCGGGTTTGCCTAAAAATATTAAAATTTCCTCCAACGAAGTTTGCGAGGCCATTAAAGAGAGACTTTCTGAAATTATTCAAGTGGTAAAAAAAGTGTTAAGAGAAACCCCCCCTGAGCTTTCCGCAGATATTATGGACAAGGGAATGGTCCTTTCTGGAGGAGGAGGGTTGCTTAATAATCTGGATCAACTAATTACTCAGAATACCGGAGTTCCTTGTTTTGTTGCAGAGGATTCCCTGCTCTGCGTGGCTAAGGGGACGGGGACGGTTCTTGATAATTTGGAGGCTTACAAGAGAAGTGTAATGACAAAAAAATAGTATTGTGTTTGTCGGTCATCAAAAACAATGGCGCCTTTTAGAAAACAGCCTTGAGAGAAAAAAACTTCCTCATGCCCTTTTGTTCTACGGGCAGGAGAAAGTCGGCAAAAAGAAATTAGCCCTTGATCTGGCCAAATATATTAACTGTCAGGGCTCAGAAAAACCCTGTAATAGTTGCAGAAACTGTCAGGATATAGAAAAAGGAATTTTCCCGGATTTTGTCTTAATAGGGCCCGCTCCAAAGCAGGCCAGAATCCAAATAGCAGAGATTAGGGATGCTGTTAAAAAACTATCGCTTAAACCCTATTCTTCTTCTATGAGGATTGCCGTGATTGATCAGGCTCACCTTATGACAGCAGATGCCCAAGGATGTTTTCTTAAGTTTTTGGAAGAGCCAAAAGGGGACTCTTTAATAATATTAATAACCGAATATCCGGAAACTCTTCTTCCTACTATTCGTTCCAGGATTCAGAAAATAGGTTTTTATCCGGTCGATTCTTCTGAAATTAAGAAATATCTTCAAAAGAAAGGAGTGAACGAGAAGAGGGCAGAGACCCTTTCTCTGGTTTGCGGAGGGAAAACCGGGATAGCCTGCGATCTTTTGGAAAATCCTGATATTTTAGAGAAGAGGAAGAACTTTATTAAAGATCTTGTTTTTTTGAGCAAAGGGGATATGGCAGCGAAATTTAATTATGCCAAGGATCTTTTTAAGAATTCAGAAAGCGGGTTGCAGGAGATTTTAGACGCCTGGATGCGCTATCTAAGGAAAATCCTTTTAGCCGAAGTTGTTGAGGGGAAAAAAGATAACCTTTTAAAATATTCTTTGTCGGAATTAAGAAAAATAATATCGCTAATTCAACAGACAAAATTTCTGGTTTCAACCACAAACGTTAATCCCAGATTGGCCTTTGAAATTTTGTTAATGGAGATGTAACTATGTATAAAGAAATAATAGAGAAAATTAAACCCGAATTAGAAAAAACATTAGAGCACTTAAGGGGGGAGACCAGGAGGTTGAGAACGGGGCATGCCACCCCTTCTCTTGTCGAAGACATAGAGGTAAATTGTTTTGGCAGCAAAATGCCTCTGAAGCAGCTGGCTGCGATATCTACTTCAGGCCCCAGACAAATAGTAATACAACCCTGGGACGATTCCTATATCCAATCCATCGAGGAGGCTATTTCCAAATCTGACCTGGGCGCCTCGCCGGTAGTAGATAAAAACATTATTAGAATATCTCTTCCGGAACTAAACGAAGATTACAGAAAAGAACTTCTTAAATTGTTATCTGAAAAGAAAGAAGAAGCCCGGCAAACTATTAGAAGGTGGCGGGAGGAAGCCTGGAAGGAGGTTCAGGAAAAGACAGAGGCGGGGGAGATAAGGGAAGACGATAAATTCAGGGCGAAGGAAGAACTACAGAAATTAATAGATGAGCATAACCAAAAGGCCGAAAAAGTTGTAGAAAGTAAAAAGAAAGAAATATCAGATTAAATGACCATTATTCTAATTACAATTATTTCTCTTGTTCTTCTTTTGATTTTTCACGAGTCGGGCCATTTTCTTTTAGCCAAGATGTTTGGTGTGAAGGTGCCAGAATTCGGCTTGGGATACCCTCCTCGTCTTGTTGGGAAGAAGATCGGGAAAACGCTTTATTCTTTAAACCTTATACCTTTTGGTGCTTTTGTTAAAATATACGGACAGGAAAAAAAGATCGATAGCCCCGAAAGTTTCTCCACCAAGCCTTTCTGGCAGAAAGCCCTTATCATTTTGGGCGGGGTTATAAGTTTTTGGATTGTCGCCGCTGTCCTTTTGTCTATTGTAATGTATATGGGAGTGCCCACGGTTGTGGAGGATGCAGCCGAAGGCGGTCTGGTGGGGCCTAAGGTCCAAGTAGTAAACATTGCTCCGGATTCTCCTGCCTCGGAAGCAGGGTTGGAAATCGGCGATATAATTAAAGGGATATCTGTGTCGGGTAGTTTCTATCCGACAGACAAAGTAGAACAGGTGCAGAATATAATTGAAGAAAGTAAGGGAGAAGAAATATCTTTAAAAATCTTCAGAGGAAACGAGGAGATAGAGCCCTCTTTAACTCCTAGGACCTCGCCTCCCGAAGGAGAGGGAGCGATAGGGGTGGCCCTTCTTAGGACCGCTCTCAAGTCTTATCCTTGGTATTTGGCCCCTGTCGAAGGAATAAAGGCCACAGGGAATTTAACAGTAGTCATAATTCAGTCATGGGGCATGACCTTCTCCAGTTTGTTTGGCGGAGAGGGCCTCCCGCCTGGCGTAGAAGTGAGGGGTATAGTGGGTATTTTCGATCTATTTGCACAGGCTGGCGCTCTTGGGGCGGCTTACTTTTTGCAATTGGTAGCCATAATAGCCATACACCTTGCTTTAATTAACGCTCTCCCCATTCCCGCCCTAGACGGAGGATGGCTTGCTTTCCTCGCCATAGAAAGAATAACAGGCAAGTCCTTAAACCAGAAAGTGGTTCAAGGCATTAGCGGCGCCTTCTTTATTCTCTTAATAATTTTAATGGTTTGGATTACTATCAATGATGTAGCCAGGCTCTTCTAAGCAAATGAAACAGTCAAAACTTTTTTTCAAAACAGTTAAGAAAGTTTCCAAAGAAACTGCAGTTCCTTCCCATAAACTTTTGGTTCGGGGCGATTTTATTTCTCAACTTTCCGCCGGCCTTTACAGTCTTTTGCCCTTAGGATTGAGAGTCCATAGAAAAGTGGAGGGCATAATCAGGGATGAGTTGAATAAAATAGGATCTCAGGAAGTTTATCTGCCTGCTCTCCAGCCTAAAGAAATCTGGCTTAAAAGCGGCAGATGGGACAGCATGGATCCCCCTTTGTTTAAATTGAAAGACAGGCACAAGAAAGAGTTTGCTCTGGGCTCTACTCACGAAGAAGTAATTGCTGACTTGGCCAAAACCAGGATTCAGTCCTACAAAGACCTTCCTCTTGCCCTTTACCAGATTCAAACAAAATTTCGTAATGAAATGCGTTTTACCGGCGGCATGCTCAGGGCCAGGGAGTTTGTGATGAAAGACTTATATAGTTTTCACGGGGATAGAAAAAGCCTGGATAGTTTTTTTGAAAAAGTACTTTTTGCTTATGATAATATCTTTAGAAGGTGCGGCACGCCGGTTCTTAAAAGCGAAGCCTCGGGCGGCGTCTTTACCAAAGAAAAAAACTATGAGTTTCAGGTAGTGTCAGATTCTGGGGAAGACAAAATTATCTATTGTCCCAAGTGCGGCTGGGCTACAAATTTAGAGGTGGCTGAGGTGAAAAAAGAAGAGAAATGTCCTAACTGTTCAGGTAAACTTACAGATGCTAAGTCAATTGAAGTAGCCCATACTTTTAAACTTGGAGATAAGTACTCTGCCCCGCTCAGTGTTTATTTCACAGACAAAAAGGCGAACAAAAAACCTGTGTTAATGGGATGTTATGGAATAGGAATAGGTAGGCTTGTGGCCACTATTGTGGAGCGTAACCACGATAAAGACGGTATTGTTTGGCCCAAAGAAGTAGCGCCTTTTGATATCCATCTGGTTTCTCTGGGAGGAGATGAGGTAGAGCAAAAAGCAGAGAAACTTTATAAAGATTTACAGGGAAGGGAAATAGAAGTACTGTATGACGATAGAGAAGAAATAGCGGCAGGTGAAAAACTGGTGGAATCAGATCTTATCGGCATTCCTGTAAGGATAGTAGTAAGCAAAAAGAGCATTAACAAAGGATCATTTGAGGTTACAGAGAGAGGAGGAAAGACCTCGCTGGTTAAATTTAATAAAATCTTAGAATATACAAAAAAGTGTTAGACAAACTTTTATCCCATCTTTCATACGACATAGCCATTGATTTGGGCACTGCCACCTCTCTTGTTTATATCAAAGGAAGAGGGATTGTTATTAACGAACCCTCGGTTGTTGCTATTAATCAAAAGACGGGACAGGTTTTGGCCATTGGAGAAGAGGCGAGGAGGATGGTTGGAAGAACCCCTGCCCACATTACAGCCACCAGGCCCCTAGTAGACGGTGTAGTGTCTGACTTTGAAGTAACAGAACAGATGCTTAAGTATTTTATTGACAAAGTGCATAAGAGAAAGTTTCTGCTCGGTCCGAGACCCCGTGTTATAGTCGGCATTCCTTACGGGGTCACTGAAGTGGAGAAAAAGGCTGTTTGTGACGCAACTAAGAATGCAGGGGCCAGAGAGGTTTTCTTGATAGAAGAACCCATGGCAGCCGCCATTGGCGCCAGGATGCCGGTGCAGGAGGCCAACGGAAACTTTGTTGTGGATATCGGAGGGGGGACCACTGAAGTAGCAGTAATCTCCTTGGGCGGTGTTGTTATCGCAAAAAGTTTAAGAGTGGCAGGAGATCGTCTTAATGAAGATATTGTCAATTTTGCTCAGGAAGAATACAAACTTCTTATAGGGCTTAGGGTTGCAGAGAAGATCAAGATAGGAATAGGATCTGCCTATCTCCAGAAAGAGAAAAAAGAACTTCCAATGAGGGGAAGAAATCTTGTTACCGGTTTGCCTGAAGAGGTGTGGATTTCAAGTACGGATGTCAGGAAAGCCCTTGAAAAATCCATAAAGCAAATCGTCTCTGCTATAAAAGATACTGTCGAAGAGACTCCTCCGGAACTTCTAGCCGATATTATGTCCCACGGGATTTATCTGGCAGGAGGAGGAAGCCTGTTAAGGGGGCTGGATACTTTGATTCAGGAAGAGACTAAAATACCGGTAAAGCTTATTGAAGATCCCATGACTGCAGTAGTCCGAGGAGCCGGCATGGTTTTAGAAGATCTTGATACTTTGAGGGAAGTGTTGGCCGAAACAGAACAATTAGAGCCACCTCGATAACATGGTTAATAAAAAAGATGTTAATCACATAGCGAAACTCGCCCGTCTGGAGATAAAGGAAGAAGAAGCGAGGGAATATCAAAAAGAGTTCACCTCGATTTTGGAGTATTTCGAGTTGCTGAAAGAATTAGATGTGTCGAAGACAGAGCCCACCTTCCATCCAGCAGAACTCTTCTTCGGAGAGAATATAGGAAGAATGAGGGAAGATAAGGAGAAGTCTTCAGAGGAGCAACTCAAAAAGTCTCTGCGCAAGGATTTTCCTGAAAGCAAGGGGAAACATACAAGAGTTAAGACAGTTTTTGACAATGAAGGTTGAAGAACTTACTGTAAAGGAGATAAATCAAGGACTAAGAGACAAACAATTCTCTGCAGTTGATCTTGTTAAAGAGTGTTTTTCAAAGATAAAAAAGGAAGATAAAAAAATATCTTCTTTCATTACTCTTACAGAAGATCTAGCCCAAAAACAGGCCCTGCAGGTGGACGAGAGAATCTCTTTGGGGAAGAGTATTTCTTCTCTGGCAGGGGTCCCGCTTGCTGTTAAAGACAATATTCTGGTTAAAGGAGCCAGGACTACTTGCGCTTCTAAAATGTTGGAAAACTATGATCCTCCTTACGAGGCAACTTGCGTCAAGAAATTAAGAGACAAGGGAGTTGTTTTTTTGGGAAAGACTAATTTGGACGAATTCGCTATGGGCGCTTCTACTGAAAATTCTGCTTTTTTTCCTACTAAAAATCCTCACGACTTAGAAAGAGTCCCCGGAGGCACTTCTGGCGGGTCTGCTGCAGCAGTAGCGGCCGGATTCTGTCCCTGCGCCCTGGGATCTGACACAGGGGGCTCTATTAGGCAGCCTGCTTCCTTTTGCGGAGTAGTGGGCCTAAAGCCGACCTACGGATCAGTTTCCAGATACGGCCTTGTTGCTTATGGGTCTTCTTTTGACCAGGTAGGGCCTATCGCCAGAAACGTCAAGGACGCAGAGACGATATTTGAAGAAATTTCAGGTCAGGACGACAATGACGCTACCAGCGTTGCCAGGCCTCCCTCCGAATCCTCGAAGGATATTAGAAAAGTTCGTATTGGAGTACCCAAAGAATATTTTCAAGAAGGGCTTGATTCTGAGGTGAAAGAGATAGTGGAGGATAAAATAAAAGAGTTTGAGAATCTGGGTGCCAAAGTAGAAAAGATTAATCTGCCTCATACCAAATACGCTGTACCTGCTTATTATTTAATTGTTGACTCTGAGGCCTCTACTAATTTAGCGAGATATGACGGAATAAAATACGGGCTTTCCAAAAAAGGAGAGACCTTGAAGGAGGTTTATTCTAAAACAAGAGGAGAGGGTTTTGGTAGTGAAGTAAAAAGAAGGATTATGCTAGGTGCTTATGCCCTTTCTGCAGGGTATTATGAGGCGTATTATTTGAAGGCTCAGAAAACAAGGACCCTTATTGCTCAAGATTTTTATAAGGCATTTGACAAGGTAGATGTTATAATGGCTCCAGTAGCCCCCACCCCGCCCTTTAAATTGGGCGAGAAGATAACAGATCCTTTGGCCATGTATCTTTGCGACGTCTATACAGCACCCGTCAGTTTGGTCGGTCTGCCCGCCCTGTCTTTGCCTGCCGGAGTGTCCGGAAATTTGCCGGTGGGACTCCAGATTATAGGCAAGCCCTTTGAAGAAAAAACAATCTTTAATATTGCCAAGCAGGCAGAATAAATGGACTTTATCAATAAAATTATCACTTTCGTTTCTGGTATATTTTCTAAACAAACTCTCGATTTTGTGTTAAATCCAGAATTCGAAGGGTGGCTATTGGTCGTCAGAAACGCTTTCCTTTTTGTTTCAGGAGTACTTTTCCTGCTCTTTCTAATCCTTTTGGTTGTTTCGGGATGGGCGAGGAGGCGTTATGCGGAGGACTTATACGAAGCGGCCTCCCACAAACCTTACGGCATAAAGCAGTCAGCCAAAGAATGGAAGAGAATATCCTCAAGACTCAACAGCGGAGAGGAGTCAGATTATAAACTGGCTGTTATAGAAGCAGAGGATTTGCTGGAGGAAAGATTGAGAAATATGGGGTATAAGGGGAGCACTATACAAGATCTTTTAACTCAGGTTCCAGAAACCATTGTTCCCAATATTGAAGAAGTGGGAAGGGCGCACAAGTTACGCAACAATATTGTCCACGACCCTGACTATAAGTTGGAGACAGAAGAGGCCAGCAAAGCAGTGGCTACTTTTGAAAGGGCCCTTCAGGAACTGGGGGCCATATAATTCTTGATTTTCTTTTCAGTTTAATATATAATGCCACGTAGTATCGCGGGGTGGAGAAGCAGTATCTCACGAGGCCCATACATTAGTGTGGCCAAAGACGGAAACGTCTTTGGAAAAACTCCTGAAATTGCTGGAAAGCCATAAGAGTTTCTCTTACTACAACGCAATCTGTAAAGATAGGCGTGAATGTTTAAAAAAAGAGGAAATTTGGCAACCAGCAGCCAAGCCTCCTGATAGGGGGAAGGTTCAGAGACTATAATAGGAGCTTCCTTTTAGGGAAGATGGGATAGTCCGTTCCATTTGGAAACAGATGGTATCTAAGAACCTCGGGACGCGGGTGCAATTCCCGCCCCCGCAACATATTTAGCCGGATTGTTTATTTTTTGAACCCACGGTATAATTAAATAATAAAGTTTACCGTGGGTCCATGGCTAGAATTAAAGAAAAAAATAAAGCACTCAGGCTACGTCTTGAAGGCAAAAGTATAAATGAAATTGCTTTAGGTTTAAATATAGCTAAGAGCACTGTAAGTTTATGGTGCCGGGATGTCAAACTTGGCCCGAGCCAAATTAAGAGATTGGCAGGAAGACAAGAGAAGGGGAGTTATAGGGGAAGGATGAGGTTTTTGGAGAAATTGCGGAGGCAGAGAATCAAAGAAACCACTTCTTTACAAAAAGAAGGAGAGAAAGAGGTTGGTATATTAAGCAGAAGGAACCTCTTTCTTGTTGGGATAGCTTTATATTGGAGCGAGGGGTATACTTACACTGGAGGAGAACAGGTCGGGTTTACAAATTCGGATCCCAAAATGATCTTACTGATGTTGAGGTGGTTTAAAGAGATTTGCGGAATTCCAATTCACGATATCACTCTCCAGATTAAGATAAATAAATCACATAAAAATAGAATAAGAAAGATAGAAGATTATTGGGCTACCCTTACTGGGGTTCCGAATGATCAATTTAACAAGACGGTCCTGATAAAAAGTAGAGCCCGCAAGGTTTATTCTAATCCCGAAACCTATTATGGCACATTAAGAATCACAGTACGCCGCGGGACTCGCCTGAGAAGAAAAATAATGGGTTGGATCAGCGGTTTAGCCCGGGCGCGAGGAAGATATGGGGCCGGGGAGTAGAATGGCATCTAAGGCCGTCTCATAAGCGGTTAACGTGGGTTC